>JAQBVZ010000084.1 GCA_027625205.1 Chloroflexota bacterium | reverse complement strand
ATCAGTACGGCCGGGCCAGGTGGTGTTGGCCCTCTCCAACCCGGACCCGGAGATAGACCCAGCCGTGGCAAGGGAGCGCGGCGCAGCGCTTGCTGCTGATGGTCGCTCAGTCAACAACGCACTGGGTTATCCAGGACTCTGGAAAGGGGCGCTGGCGTGCGGGGCCCGGGAGATAACGCGAGACATGCTCATTGCCGCTGGTACGACCCTCTCAGGGCTGGCAAGTCCCACGGAGTTGCTACCGGAGCCGCTTGATAGGAACGCTCAACGGAGAGTGGCCAGTGCCGTCGCTCAGGCGGCTGCACGGTCAGGAGTGGCGCGCCGGGTGCTGGATGAAGACTACTTCTTTGGTGAGGGCGCAGGCCGTTAGCGGCGTTTCCCCTGGCCAAGTAGGTTCGCAGGCATCTTGCCAGAAGCCATCTGTTTCATCATCTTCTGCGTCTGGCGGAACTGATTCAGGAGTTGATTGACCTCAGCCGGAGTGGTGCCGCTGCCTGTGGCGATGCGGCGTTTCCGGCTTCCGCTGATGGCGTCCGGGTGTCTGCGCTCCCACAACGTCATGGAAGAGATGAGCGCCTCAATGCGCTTGAGACGACCATCGTCCATGGCGCCCTGGGGTATTTTGCTTCTGAGAGCACCAAAGCCCGGCACCATTTCCATAATGGAGGCCAGGGAACCCATCTTCTGTACCTGCTTGATCTGCTTAAGAAAATCCTCCAGGTCAAACTGGGCCTTACGCATCTTGCGTTCAAGCTCAATGGCCTCATCTTCCGCCATCTGCTCCTGGGCCTTCTCCACCAAGGTCAGCACGTCACCCATGCCAAGGATACGGGAGGCCATGCGGTCTGGATGGAAGGGCTCTAGGGCGTCCGTTTTCTCACCCACGCCAATGAACTTCACCGGTACGCCGGTAACGTGGGTCACGGTGAGGGCCGCGCCGCCTCGTGCGTCACCGTCCAGCTTGGAGAGAATGAGCCCGGTTAGGCCAATGCGTTGGTGGAATTCCTGCGCTGCGTTGACGG
Organism: Chloroflexota bacterium; assembly: GCA_027625205.1. Lineage (GTDB taxonomy): Bacteria > Chloroflexota > Dehalococcoidia > Lucifugimonadales > Australimonadaceae > JAQBVZ01. The sequence goes on along the minus strand of JAQBVZ010000084.1, from coordinate 3,923 downwards.
CGTCCTGGCCGGTCATGGCGTCCACCACAAGGAGGACCTCAGCGGGATTCACGGCCCGTTTTATCTGTTCCAACTCTTCCATCAACTCATCGTCTACGTGCAAACGACCGCCCGTGTCCACAATGGTCCACATGGCGCCGAGTTCCTTGGCCTTCTTCACGCCATTGGCCGCGACTTTGACTGCGTCTGACTTACTGGGGTCTTCGGAATACACCAATATGTCTAGCTGTTTGCCCAGGGCCACAAGCTGCTCCACTGCTGCGGGGCGGCGCATGTCTGCCGCAATCAGGTGTGTGCGCTGGCTCCCTTTCCGTAGATGGTGCGCGAGTTTAGCCGCAGTGGTGGTCTTGCCGGAGCCTTGGAGGCCCACCATCAGGATGACGCTGGGGGAGGCGGACTTTGGCTGAAGGGTGTGTTGGCCGCTGCTCAGGAGCGCAACAAGCTCATCGTGGACAATCTGGACCACCTGGTTGCCGGGGGCAAGGCCCTTGAGGAGATCAACCCCTACGGCCCGCTCTTTGATCTTGCCGACCAATTCACGGGCTACCTTGAAATTGACGTCGGCTTCCAGGAGGGCTAGGCGCACCTCTCGCAGCGCTGCGTCAACGTCGTCTTCTGTCAGTCGGCCCTTGGAGCCCAGCTTGGCAAAGACATCGGTTAGCTTGTCAGTTAGGCTTTCAAACATAGCCCCTTCAGTTTACACGAGCGCGGCCTTACGGCGGCTATAAATGCAACGGCGGTGTGATGAAATGATTACATTTGATGTGATGATGCGGGCTGACCAGGAGGCCGAGCGACTGGTTGAACTGACGCAGTTTGTGGAAGGGGCTGGCCTGAGCGGTGTATGGATAGGTGGCTCTCCTCCCCTACGTTGGACAGACACGTACATGGTCTCCGCCCTGTGTGCTCAGGCAACATCCAATGTTTTCCTGGGCCCCGGCGTAACCAACCCTGTAACCCGTCACTCCAGCGTGACCGCCTCTGCAATGGCCACCTTGCATCAGCTATCTGGTGGTAGGGCCAGACTTGGCATTGGCTTCGGCTATAGCGCTGTGCGAGCTGTGGGCCTTGCGCCCGCCAAGCTGGCCGACATGGAGGCGTATATTGCTGATGTACGTAAGAGTCTTGAACAGAGAGACCTTCATATTCCGGTATACATCGCCGCCAGCGGCCCCAAGGGCTTGGAGACGGCGGGGCGTATAGGTGACGGGGCCATTGTGAGTATCGGCACCCACCCCGCATTGCTAAAGCAGGCCCTACGGCAGGTGCACAAAGGCGCTGAAGAGGCGGGCCGTGACCCTGCGAAGGTGGACGTGGTCTTCCTGGTGGCCATAGCAGTCTCTGACAATTGGGAGGAGGCGCGGATGGACGCAGCTCCCATGGCTGCCCGCAGGGCCTTGGACATCCTCTACCACCCATCATTCTTTCCTGAAGAGCTTGAGGAGTTGCGAGTGGAAGCTGAAAAGGTGGCCCAGCAATACAACGTGTTCCAGCACTCAAGTCCAGGTGAAGAGGTGCCGCACAACCGGCTGGTGACTGACCCGTTGATAGACGCTTTTGCCATGGCGGGAACGGCAGAGCAGTGCGTGGCCAAGCTCCGGCTTATGGAGGAGGTTGGCGCCACGCATATCGCCTTGGGTGCGCGCGGTGACGACCAGCGAGGTGGTCTGGAGCGGTTCGTGGACCAAGTGTTGCCGTTGCTCGGCTGACTAGTCCTTGAAGCGGACCTTGGCCAACCGGGAAAAGTTGTGTACGGCGTCAATCCATCGAGTAGTGCCTGACCGGGACCGCATGACCAGAGACTGGGTCGTGGCTCCGCCGCCAAAGAATTCGACTCCCTTGAGGAGATCGCCGGTGCTGGCGCCGGTAGCGGCAAAGAACACGTCCTCACCACCAACCAGGTCCATTGTGTTGTAGACCTTCGTAAGGTCCACCCCCGCGGCTACCGCGGCTTTACGCTCATCGTCGTCGCGTGGCCAACCTATGCACTGGATTGCGCCGCCTATGCAGCGGATGGCTGCGGCGGTGAGCACCGCCTCCGGCGTGCCGCCAATGCCCAGCAGGACGTCCACGCCCGTGCCGGGCAGGGAGGCCTGGATGCCAGCGGCAATGTCGCCATCAGAGATGAGTTTTACCCGCGCGCCAGCGTCACGAATCTCCAGCAGTAGGTTTTGGTGGCGTGACCTGTCCAGCACCGCCACGGTGAGTTCGCCAACGTCTCGCTTCATAGCCTTGGCAATGTTCTTGAGGTTCTCCTCCACAGATGCGTTGACGTTGATGACGTCTTTGGCCTCTGGCCCCACGGCAATCTTGTTCATGTAGAACAGCTCTCGCGGGCAGTTCATGGTGCCCCTTGCTGACAGGGCAACTGTTGCTATCGCTCCCGGCAGGCCCTTGGAGAGCAACGTGGTGCCATCTATGGGGTCCACGGCAATGTCCACCTTTGGGTCTGAGCCGTCGCCAATCTCTTCACCTATGTAGAGCATGGGCGCTTCATCCTTCTCGCCCTCGCCTATCACCACCACGCCGCTCATGGACACGCCATCCAGCGTGTACCGCATGGCGTCCACCGCCGCTTGGTCTACCAACTCCTTGTCGCCTTTGCCCATATGTCGGGCGGACGCCATGGCCGCAGCCTCGGTTACCCGTACTAACTCCATGGCTATGTTTCGTTCAATTGGTTGCCGTGCTCTGCTGGTTGCCATCTTTGCACCTCGCGTAAGCTCACTTGCGGGGAGTCGGATTATAGCGCAAGTACGCCTTCGCTGACGGCTGCCTGACGAGGGCTGTATGCTAGACTTTCCAAAGTTTCTATAGCGGGAGGAATAATGACCACAGAACGCCAAGTGCCCGATTTTGTACCCATATGCAAGCTGAGTGATGTCCCATCCGGGCAGGGCAAGATGATTCGGCCTACTCAAGGTCGGCTGGCCACCAAGCCGGTTGCCGTGTTCAATGACAATGGCAAAATCTACGTAACGAACTTCGTCTGCCCTCACACCGGCGGCCCCATGAGTGAAGGCACCATCAAAGATGGGGTAGTGGAGTGTCCTTACCATGCGTGGGTTTTCAATGCGGAGACAGGCATGTCCGCTGGCAAGGGCGACCATACCATCGACGTTTACGAGGCCAAGGTGGAAGGCGACGATATCCTGCTGGGTTGGCTCAAGCCCACCCCTGCTCGCCCCTGAACCCAAGGCGAGAGAGGTGCCCAAGATGGCAAAATTGAATGAGTCTCTGCCGCCCCTGCGACGGCTCCTTCACCTGTTGGGAGAGGTCAGGCTGCCGCGGCATGAGCACCACAGGGGTGGCGGTGATGTCCTACGGGAGGTTGTGTTTGGCGCCAATGACGGGTTGGTGTCCAACGTGTCTCTTGTGGCGGCAGTGGCGGGAGCCACGGCGGTCCGTGAGACCATCCTCCTTGGCGGCCTTGCTGGACTGGTAGCGGGGGCCATCTCAATGGCCCTTGGCGCTTACGTTTCCACCAGAAGCGAGCGTGAACTCAGAGAGTCAGAGGAGCAGAGGGAACGTGAAGAGATAGAGACGGTGCCGGAGGTGGAGCGGAGTGAAATACGCGCCATTTACCGGAAGAAGGGTGTTTCCGGCAAGCTCCTGGACGATGTAGTTGCCCAACTCACTGAGGATAAAGAGCGTTGGGTGCAGGTCATGCTGACTGAGGAGCTTGGTTTTGCGGAGCACCCACCAAAGCCCAACCGGTCTGCCATGGTGATGGGGATTGCCTTTGTGGGGGGGGCTGTCTTTCCGGTTGCACCCTACGTGTTTCTAGAAGGGACTGCCGCGCTCGTAACGTCGCTGGCCCTAACTGCTGCGGCACTCTTTGGCATTGGCGCATGGCGTGCCTACCTTGCTGGTGGTGTTATATGGAGAAAGGCAGCTGAGATGGTTGGCCTTGCCGCAGCCGC
>JAQBVZ010000083.1 GCA_027625205.1 Chloroflexota bacterium | reverse complement strand
TGCGGAGTGCTCCTGGAAAGGCACGTTCAGCTTCAATACCTCGTTCCAGTATACCATCGGCTCGCCGTCCAACCGAGTGTTGTTTTCCTGACTCATAGGCTATAACGCTCACGGCCATAGAACATCAGGATGTGTGTTTGTTGCCCGCCAGCAACTGCGCTATGATGAGCTTCCCATTGATATAAACCACCGGAAGGTAACCCATGACTACAGCCGGCCCGGAGCGCCGCAGCGCGGAACAACAATTTGGTGAGTACGCAGCCAACTACAGGAACAGCCGCACCCACGTGGGTGGAGAGAACCTGGAGATTGTGGAGCGTTACGTTGCGAAGGACGGACGCCACTACAACTACGGCGTGGACATTGCCACAGGCGCAGGCTTCACCGCCTTTGCCATAGCCCCATTCACGGACACCGTGGTGGCCACTGACCTCACATCTCAGATGCTTGAGCAGGTAAAGGCCATCCGTGAAGAACGTGGCGTTACCAACGTTGAACGCACCAGGGTGGCCGCTGAGTCTCTGCCCTTTAAAGACACCTCGCTGGACCTCCTTACATGCCGGACAGCACCCCACCACTTCCTGGACGTATCCGCATGGCTGAGTGAAGTAATCCGCGTGCTCAAGCCCGGCGGCGTGTTCGTCTTAGCGGACACCACCTCACCTGAGGAGCCGGAGATTGCGGATTGGATGAATGATGTGGAGTTACGGAGGGACCTCAGCCACATCTGGAACCTCTCTCCGTCTCAGTGGCGCGCTGCCGTGGAGAAAGTTGGCCTGGAGGTCACTGACTGGGAGCTCTGCCCCGTACACCTGGAATTTTACGACTGGACGCAGCGCTCTGGCATGCCTGAAGCGGATATGCAGGAGCTACGGAAAGACTTTCAGTCGGCAAGCCCTGAGGTAAAGGCCGCATTCCACATACAGCCTGAGGTCAACGGTGAGTTCTGGTTCTACTGGGACGCCGTGATAATTAGGGCGGTCAAGCCAGGAGCTTAACCCGCCGCCTGATAGCCGTCTCGCAAGACACGTTGTGCTGCTGCCAAGCTGGCGCCCACCGGCACCTCATATCCCTGTGTGAGCAGCACATCCTCCAACGCTGACAGCACAAACAACACGTTCCGTGGCGTGGAGTTGTGGCCCATCAGGCCTATCCGCCATAGCTTGCCTGATTGCTCCCCCAGACCACCGCTGATCTCAGTGTCATGTCGTTGTAGGAGCAACTTGCGGCCAGCGGCGTCGTCAACGCCATCAGGCACCACAGCGGCAACCAAGCTCGGCAGCCGGTAGCCCTCTTTGGCAAACAGCTTCAATCCCATGGCCTCAAGCCCTACTCGCATAGCCTCTGCGTTGAGTGCATGGCGAGTCCAGCGGGCTTCCAGCCCTTCTTGCAGCAGGAGCCGGAGCGCCTCTCGCAGGGCGTAAATCATAATAATAGGCGCCGTATGGTGGTAAGCACGCTGTTGCCAGTACTTTCGCAGCTTGGAGAGGTCCAGGTAAAAGCTCTGGACCGGTGTTTTTCGGTTCTCCATAATGTCCATTGCCCGGTCGCTCATGGTGATGGGCGCCAGACCAGGGGGGCACGCAAGGCACTTCTGCGTACCGCTGTAGCAGACATCTATGCCCCAGTCATCCACACGCAGCTCCATCCCGCCCAGAGACGTCACGGCGTCAACAATCAAAAGCGCTCCCGCCTCATGGGCCATCTCTGCAATCTCTGGAATCGGGGTCAGCACGCCAGTGGAAGTCTCAGCGTGGACCATAGCCACCGCCTTCACCTTATCGTGCCGCTTAATCTCAGCGCGAAGGGCGTCAGGGTCCACTGGCTGGCCATAGGGCTGCACAACTTGGTGGACTATGGCTCCTGCCCTTTGGGCAATATCTGCCAGCCGTTCACAGAAGTAGCCGTTGGCGGCCACCACAATGGTGTCCCCTGGCTCTACCACGTTAACCACCGCTGCTTCCATTCCGGCGGTGCCGGTACCTGATACAGGCAGCGTCAGCATGTTTTGAGTGAGAAATACCTCTCGGAGCATGGCCCGTACATCGTCCATAACCCGTAAAAAGTCAGGGTCAAGGTGGCCCAGCATGGGCGCGGCCATGGCCTCCAATACGCGGGGGTCAAAATTGGAAGGTCCTGCGCCCATAAGCAGCCTGGACGAAGGGTGGAATTCGCTGAGATAGCTGGGGGCTTCCATGGGCTATATCTTGCTCCAAGTGGAGTTTCAGGCCGCTCACGGCGAGGGCTTGCCAGGGTATGCCGAGCACCCCAGGAGACGCCGCGGCGGCGGAAGGCGACATTATAGCAAGGCATGGGCCATAAGGCCACGCAGAGGGAGCGTAGGTTCTCTTCAGGCATCGCTTACGAACAAAAAACAACCTAATCTATACAAAAAGAGGCCATTTAGGCCGCTTTGGCCTGTTTTCGACTCATCCGTAAGTGTTGATTTTTACTGTATATAGTGTCAAGCGAGCAGTCAAGCACTATATATGCCCATGTATTGCCTCATTCTTCTCTATTTTCAGCCCCCAAACACCTGCCGGAACCCAACCATACCCGCGAAATCCGTTTTGAAATTCCCTGTAAAAGGGCTTGCATTTAAGTCTGTTCACCTTTATTGTTTGGTTCTATTTGGGGAAAATAGGGACAGAAGAGCAGTTAATAAGCATCATTTTGGGGAACTAGGGAACAGTCCATGCAGTTCCACGGTGAGTACATCCATCGGTTAGACCCACAAGGCCGGGTGGCAATGCCATCCCGGTTCCGTGAGGTCTTCCGTGGCGGCCTTGTCCTTAGTAAAGGACTGGACTCCTGTGTCTGGGCCTTCCCTCAGACCTCATGGGAGGCATGGTCCAGTGAGGTTGCTGCACGGTCCCCCAAGTTCAAGCTCTCACGGGTCATGCGCCGCAGGACATTTGGCAGCGCGTTTGACCTGGACCTAGACCGCCAGGGGCGCGTGCTCATCCCTCAGTCCTTACGTGCGTACGCGGGCTTAAAGGAAGAGGTGGTCCTGGTGGGCAACGGTGATTACCTGGAGCTATGGGACAAGGAACGCTGGGAGAATGAAGAGCTCCCTGCAGTGGAAGAGGCCATGGCACGCATGGCTTCTATAGAGGAAGAGCAGGACGCAGAGTAATGAACACTTCTCAAACACAGCCCTACCATCAGCCTGTCCTTGTGGACGAGGTGTTGAGCGGGCTGGCAGTCCGGCCAGGCGGTCGTTACGTGGACTGCACCATGGGTGACGGTGGCCATTCAATGGCTATATTGGATGCATCTGCACCCAATGGGCGGCTGCTGGGATTGGATATGGACCCAGAGGCTCTGGCCGTCAGTCGAGAACGGTTGGCGGGTTACGGCCAAGCCGCCACCATCCTCCACTCCAGTTACGCCAACCTTGGTCTGACGGCACGGAACAACGGTTTCATACCCGCTGACGGCGTCCTCTTTGACCTGGGCATCTCCTCACGGCAGGTGGACCTGGAAAGCCGAGGCTTCAGCTTCCAGAGTCAGGATTCGCTGGACATGCGCTTTGACCCTGGCAGTGACCTAACCGCCGCTGACCTCGTGAACCACGGTGATGAGCAAGAGTTGGCTGACATCATTTACCGCTTTGGAGAGGAAACTCGCTCACGGCGGATCGCCAAAGCAATCGTCGCCAGCCGCCCTATCCAAACTGCCGGTGAGCTTGCGGAAATAGTCCGGCGCTCCGCCGGTTACCCAAGGGGCCGCACACATCCAGCCACCAGGGTTTTTCAGGCGCTGCGCATAGCAGTGAATGATGAGTTGGGCAATTTGGCCCAAGGTCTGGAACAGGCCGCTGAAGTGTTGGTGCAAGGCGGCCGGTTGGTGACTATTGCCTACCACTCATTGGAGGATCGGCTCATCAAGCAGTCCATCACAGGGAAAAATGATTCCCTTATCGGCAAATTCAAGCCAATTACCAAGAAGGTTGTCAGACCTTCTGCAGAAGAGGTGCGACAGAACCGTCGCAGCAGAAGCGCCAAGCTGCGAGTTGCGGAACGCACCTAGAGAGCCTGGTACGCCACCAGACGTTACAGGAGGCAGAGATGGGAAAGATGAAAGAGACGCTATACACAGGAATAGATGTGGGCACCACAAAGGTGGCCACCATGGTAGCCAGGGTATCCCCGATGGGCGCTGTGGATGTCATTGCTCTTGGTCATGCCACATCTTGGGGCATGCGTAAGGGCATGGTTGTCAGCCCAGAAGAACTGCTCCAGTCCGTCCAGCACTCAGTGGGTGAAGCCAAAGCCATGCTTGGCCGGAAGCTCCCGCCCGCATATGTGGGTGTCACGGGCAGCCACTTGGTATGTGAGAACACAGATGTGTCCATGACGCATCCCGGTGCCAAGGGCAAAGTTATCACTCGTAAAGACATCAGCCGCGTAATGGAAAGCTCCATTGCCTACACGCCGGCCACCCAGCGGGTTCTCCATGTCATACCGCAACAGTACCGAGTGGACGGTCTCAGGGAAGTGCGGAACCCCGTGGGGCTCACGGGCGGACAGTTGGAAGCCAGGTCTCATGTCATCATTGGTGACGCCCGGCCCATGGAGAACCTCATCCGGGTGGTCCGCTCTGCCGGTGTACAGGTACGGGCCCTGGTTGCGGAGCATCTGGCCAGCGCGGAGGCGGTCCTCTCCAACGACGAACGCGAGACCGGCGTGGTCCTTGTGGACATTGGCGGCGGCACCAGTGACGTTGCCATCTTTAAGGACGGCGCCGTAGTCCACACCGCAGCCATACCCGTGGCTGGCTACCAGTTCTCCAATGACATTTCAGTGGGCTTAGGGATTCCTCTATCGTTAGCCGAAGAGGTCAAGGTCTGGTATGGGTCCACCTACGTAGACGGTATCAAGACCGGCACCACGCTGGAATTGCCCGCCTCTGGCGGTGAAGCCCCGCGTCAAATTCAGCAACTAGCCCTCAACAATCTGCTC
>JAQBVZ010000082.1 GCA_027625205.1 Chloroflexota bacterium | reverse complement strand
AATGAGTATGCCGCGGAGGCCGGACCCTTCGCCCATCCAGTCGCTGATCAACCCCCCTGGCAGAATGACTTCCACCATGCCCGCTAAGATGACGCCCATGAATATGAATGGGGTCACGAAAAGGACGGTCCTGGCACTGCTCCGCAAGCCTGCTTTTACTCCGTTGCGGCCTTCTTTCCGGTAGACGCCCGCCAGGGTCACCACCAGCAACCCGGCAAGAATGTAATTCACCATGAAGTTAGGCCTTTATCTGACGCATCTACGCGCTTATCCGCCGCGTCCATTAGGGGCGCTCTGTCTACGCAACGGCAGAAGATGCCTATTCAGGCTTCTTGCGCTTCCGGGTTATGAGTGTCAGCACCAGCGGTACCAACAGCGCTGCAATGAAGACTGCAGGAATGCTGGCCAGAGAGCGGGCAATTGGGAATGTGGCCCCAATCAACGGCAGCTCCCAAACAATGACCCGGTTAACCGGAATGAGCTGACGCGCTGCGCTGAAAGCGGACATGGCGCCCACGCCCGCGCCGCTCTTGAATAGTGACGCAGCTATGGGAAACATCACGTAGGGCCCACCGGGGGTGAGCAGACCGGCAACCGACCCAAAGAGCACTCCCTTGAAGCCTGAGCCATCCCCCATCCAGCGGGTGACTACACTCGCAGTCAACAGGACAGGAATGAGTCCGGCAAGGCTTATCCCAAGGAAGAAGGGCAACCCTGCCGCGCGGAGGGTGTCCATCCCCAGGAAAAAACCTTCACGCACTCCCGCCCAACCCTCCATGACCAGCACCGCTATGCCAACGCTCAGGGTCATCCCCAACATCATGAGGAAAGACGGGTTGCGAAACCATGGGCGTTGCGGTTTTTGGGAAGTCATGCGGGAACGCACACCTTGGCTGAACAAAGTCTCGGCAAGTCATTATCAGTCGACACATCTAGCGGTGTCGACCTACCTGCGAACGCACGTACAAACAGCCTACAAAAATCTTACGAGCCCGCGTGATGAATGGCGTTCCACACCCGCATTGGGGTAAGCGGAATGTTCGGTACCCTGACGCCCAGTGACGACAGGGCATCCGCCACCGCGTTGGCCACCGCCACCGGTGCAGCTACCGTGGGCGCCTCTCCAATGCCGCGTACGCCCAACGGGTTCATAGGTGACACGGTGTTCACCGTCTCAAATATGATCTCTGGCATGTCTTCAGCCAGGGGCAGGTGGTAGTCCATCAGGCTTCCTGTGAGCGGCTGCCCCTCCCGGGTGTAGGCCATCACCTCGCCCAAGGCCTCTCCAAGGCCCTGCGCAATGCCGCCGTGGACCTGCCCCTCCACAATCATGGGGTTCACCATGGGGCCACAGTCATGGACGGCCACATATCTCAAGAAGCGTATACATCCCGTGTCCGGGTCCACCTCTACCACGGCGATGTGCGCCATGGAACTGAATACGTTGTCTTCCAATACGAACGTCCCCGTGACCTCAATGCCAGGCTCGCCTCCAGGCTGTGCCGTGGCGCTGGCGGCGGCCGCGACCTCCGCGAAGGAGATTGACTGTCCAGGCGTACCTCTCTTGTAGACCTTGCTGTCCTTGAATTCCACCTCTTCAGGCGCGCACCCTAGCTTTTGTGCGGCGACGCCAGCCAAGACGTTCCTGGCCTCCGTCGCACCCACATGCGTCGCTGAGCCACCCACCGTCAGGCTACGGCTGGCAAACGTGCCCTGACCGCGAAATACCATGTCGCTGTCACCATGGAGCACCTGCACGTCAGCAGGAGTTATGCCAAGCACGTCAGCCGCTATTTGAGAAAACACCGTCTCAATGCCCTGGCCGTGGGGAGAGACCTCTGTGTACACTTTCACCTTGCCCTGCGGCGTCACCACCACACGGGCATCGCTAGTAAACGAGGCCCCTCCACCTCCAGCCGCCTTGCATGCCGTAGCGACGCCAATGCCAATGAGTTTGCCCTTGTTCTCCGCACGCTGCATGCGCTGGGCGTCCCGCCAGCGGTCGTAGTCTGCCAGTTCAATGGCACGGTTCATAGGCGCAATGAAGTCGCCAGAGTCATACCGCATGCCCGTGGCCGTGGTGTACGGCAGCGCAGACGGCGGCACAAGGTTCCGGCGACGTACTTCCACGGGGTCCAGACCCACCTTGGCGGCAATGATGTCCATGGTGCGTTCAACGCAGAAGGTGGACTCCGGCTGACCTGCGCCGCGGAAGGGGCCTGTAGGCGGGAGGTTGGTGAACACACCCACGCACTCAATGTCCGCCGCATCTATCAGGTACGGGCCCAGCATCCGGCGGGCCGCCACGTTGATGGGCGTCAGCGTCCCCGCAATGTAATACGCCCCCATGTCAGCTAACTGGCGCGCACGGAAGCCTAGGATATGTCCTTCGTTGTCGATGGCCGCTTGCACATGGGTCGCAAACCCCCTTGCGTGGGAGGCCACCATGTTCTCCATACGCTCTTCCACCCACTTCACGGGGCGTCCGAGCTTGTAAGCCAGGTAGCAGAGGGAGGCGTCCTCAGGGTAGAGGTGGTGCTTCATCCCAAAACCGCCGCCCACGTCTGGGGCCATCACTCTGAAGTGTTCAATCGGCAGGTTGAACGTCTCTTCCAACAACTCCTTGATGTGGTGGCCGCCCTGGGTGGTCATCCACAGAGTCATCGTCCGTTGCTCTGGGTCATACTGGGCGATAGCGCCACGGCCCTCCAACGGCGCTGGCGAAAGGCGTGGCACCTCAAAATGCTCATCAATGACGTGGTCTGCCCTGGCAAAAGCAGCGTCGAGGTCGCCCCCAGCCACCCGAAGACTGGCACCCAGGTTTGTGCCAATGTGCTCGTGAACAAGGGGTGAGCCATCCTTCGCTGCCTCTGTGATGTCCATGACCACGGGCAGCGGCTCATAGTCCACCCGGACAAGGTCAACAGCGTCACGGGCAATGGACAACGACTCCGCGACCACCACCGCAACGAGCTGTCCGACGTATCCCACTTTGCCACGAGCAAGGACGGGGTGGTTCGCGCCCTCCACCCACTCCATGCCCGGTCTACCCACCGTGGACAGGTCACCCACCGAGCCCTCAAGGTCGTCGCTCGTAATCACCGACACGACGCCGGGCATGGCCAGAGCAGCCGTGGTGTCGATTCGAGTGATGAGGGCGTGAGCATAGACGCTACGCAGGGCCGTGGCGTGCAGCAACCCAGGCGGCGCCATGTCTTCAATGAATGAGCCGTTGCCGGTCAGAAGTGGCGTATCCTCACGGCGCAGCATCCATTGGCCGGTATACGTGGTCATGATTAGCTCCCTACTCGCGTACTCGCGACCTTCTTACGCATGCATTTGAAATATTCATCTATGAGCAGCTTGGAGGCCCGGCCCAGAATCCGGTGACCCACGCGGCCAATGATCCCTCCAACCTCAGCGTCGCCGGTAACGTCCACCTGGGTCTTGCCACCCTTTTCCACGACATTGACGACCCCCTCCCCTCGCACAAAGCCAGGAGTGCCGCTCCCCTCCAGCACCAACCGGAAGGACTCCCCCGGCCGCTGGTCCAGAATGGACACGGTGCCCTCATACTGTCCCTTCACCGAGGCGATGCCGATGGCCATGATGGCGCGGTACTTGTCGCTGCCCATCGCTTTAAAGGACTTGCAGCCGGGCACGCAATCAGCAACAGCATCGGGGTCTACGAGGACAGCCCATACATCGGAAGGGAGGCCGTCAAACGTGTAGCTTCCAGTGACCTGCATCAGTTAACTGCCTTTCGGTTGGTCATCTACCCGGCTCTGCTCACGGCCTCCGCCAAGGCCCGTTGCGTAAACACGCGGGTCATGGCCTCCCGGTACTCCTCAGAACCGTGATAATCAGCCTGCAATTCAATCCCCTTTGTCGCACGCTGAGCTGCCGCCGCAAGGTTCTTCTCCGTGGGCTCCTTGCCTTCCAGATACCTCTCCGCCGTCTTTGCCCGTGTCGCGTTGGGCCCTGCGCCTGTCACACCAATGCGCACACGCTCACACAGGCCCTGGCCGTCCAGCGTCACCACAGCAGCGACACCCACCACAGCGAAGCGTGACGCCAGGTTTGGCAGCTTGTGGTACACGGCGCCTGACCCCTTGGATAGCGCAGGCACGGTGATCTCAGTCAGTATCTCCGTCTCACTCAACGGGGTAAGGAAGGCGTCCTTAAAGAAGCGATCTGCTGGCACGCTCCGCTCTCTGCGTCCATTGGTCGCGGTGAAGGAGGCCTCCAAAGCAATAAGCACCGCAGGCAAATCAGCAGCGGGGTCAGCGTGAGCCGACGCTCCGCCGATGGTGCCTCGGTTGCGCACCTGGACGTCACCCACCACACCGGCGGCCTCCGCCAGCACAGGGAAGTAGCTGGCAACCAGCGGGTCGTGCTCCAGGGTCTGGTACGTGGTCATGGCGCCAATCGCGAGGCCGCCGTCCTTTTCTCGGACGTAGGACAGCCCTGTGACCTTCCCTAAATCGATCAGCAGCCCCGGCTGGGCCAGGCGCAGTTTCATCATGGGCAGCAGGCTGTGACCACCCGCCAACAACTTGGCGTCGTCCTTGTTCTTGCAGAGAAGCGATAGCGCCTCCTCCAGTGACGACGGCGCGGCGTACTCGAATTGCGCAGGGATCATGGCGACACTCGCTCTTCTAGCTCTCGCAGCTTACCGGCGGCGTGAAGGGCAGAGGTCACAATGTTCTGGTAGCCAGTGCAACGGCAGATGTTGCCCGCTATGGCGTGCCGTGCCTCCTCCTCAGAGGGTGAAAGGTTGTCCTGCAATAGCTGCACCAGGGACATGATCATGCCAGGAGTGCAGTACCCGCACTGGAGCCCGTGCTTCTCCCAGAAAGCCTCCTGTATGGGGTGGAGCTTGTCGTCTTTCGCCAGCCCCTCGATGGTCGTGATAGCAGCGCCTTCAGCCTGGACCGCAAGCACCGTGCAGGACTTGGCGCTATGCCCATCCAGCATCACCGTGCATGCGCCGCACTGGCTGGTGTCGCAGCCGACGTGAGTGCCCGTGAGGCCCAGCACCTCCCGCAGGTAG
>JAQBVZ010000081.1 GCA_027625205.1 Chloroflexota bacterium | reverse complement strand
GGCCACCGGGCGGTCATACCATACGTGCAAATTGACTATGGGCGCATACGTGTGGGCAGCGGCTGAGGCAGCTATTGCAGATTCGTTGGCTGTTTGCGGCAGCAGCTCAGGCAGTGCATGGGCGGGCAATGCGCTCACATACCAGTCGGCCTCCAATTGCTCGCCGTCAGCCATCTCCACGCCAGACAGCGCTCCGTCGTCGCCAACCAACAGTTGCTTCACGGTGCGTCCCAGAAGCAATGTGGCCCCGCGTTCCTGGAGCTTGTGCTCAGCGGCCGTACCCATGACGTCAGACAGACCCGCGCGGGCGTAGCCAACGTCGGCGTTGTGGCGGCCTTCAAGGAGCCCCACCTGAAAAATCATGAACGCGGTAGACGCGCTGACGGCGCTGGCCGGGTCGTTGCAGGTGGGCAGAATGATGAGTTCCCAGAAATTCCTGATGGCCCTCTCTGACTGATGGTGACGCCGCAGCCAGCTTTCAAAGTCCTCGTTTTGGAGCTCTGGCGTGTCTCTGTTTTTGATGCGGGACATGCGGAGGAGCACGGGCAGGGCCTTGAGCTTGTCCATGAATGAGATGTGAGGGTAGAGGAGGAAGCCGGGGAGCAGGTGCAGCGGCGACGGCAATGGCGCGGCGCTGAGGAAGCCAGTATTGCCAGCAGCGTCCCGCACTTCCACATGCAGTGAAGGCTGACGCGTTGTGAGCTCCAGAGTGCCTATCTCTTGGAGAAAGCCTGTGTAGGCAGTGCAACAGCCCAGGAATACGTGCTGTCCGTTATCTATTTGGAGGCCGGTCTCTTTGTCTTCAAATGAGTATGCGCGCCCTCCCAGATAGGGGCGGCGCTCCACAAGCGTGACGCTGTAGCCAGAGGTAATCAAGCGCCATGCGGCGGCCATGCCTGCCAGTCCTCCGCCTAGAACAACGACGCTGCCTAGACTGGTCTGAGGCGTTGGAGCATGCTGGTGGCCCAGAGCCTGGCGGTTAATAGCAGCTTCTCCTGGGTTGGCAGACTGGTACGGCCCTGGAAGACATCGAACTTGTTGGCCTCCATGCGGTCGAGAAGGCGGCTGTACAGACCATGGAGGACGACAGCACAGGCGCGAGACCTTGGCGAAAGGAGGGGTGTCAGGCTGCCTCCGCTGCGGAAATAGCCACGGGCCCGTTCAGCCTGGAACCGCATGAGGGCTTGAAATTGCTCGTTGATGATACCACGCAGGAGCGCATCTTCCGTGTAGCCAAACTGGGCCAACTCATCCTGAGGCAGGTATATCCGGCCCAGCTCAGCGTCCTCTTTCACGTCACGCATGATGTTGGTCATCTGCATGGCAATGCCCAGGTCAATGGCCGCCTGGCGGGCGCGGTCATCCTTGTAACCAAAGATCTCCACGCAAATGAGACCCACGGCAGAGGCGACCCTGTAGCAGTATGTGTACAGGTCATCAAAGGTGGCGTAGCGGTGCACGGTAAGGTCCATCTCCATGCCGGAGATGATGTCCTGAAAATGCTGTTGCGGAATGTTGTACGTGGAGACTACGTCCGCCAAGGCTGTGAAGATGAGACCTTCCGGCTCACCGGCGTAGGCGCGCTCAATATTCCGCCGCATCTCACTGAGCCGCTCCATCTGCTGCTCTATGGGGGCAAGTTCATCAATGATATCGTCAGACACGCGGCAGAATGCATAGGTTGCAAAGATGGCCTTGCGCTTGGCGGCAGGCAGCGTTACGAACGCAAAGTAGAAATTGCGCGCGGCCTTCCGCGTGAGTTGCTGGCAGTATTGGTACGATTCCTGGAGCGCGACTGTCACTGCTATCTCCTAAGCCCGCCGCAGTACAAGGAGGCGGGCAGCGGTGGAGAGCATCAGCCAGAGCTTGCGCACCTTGCTGACCCGTGGACGGCTGCTGAGGACATCGTAGTTACGCCTGCGTATGGCGTCCAGTACGGACAGTCCACCCTTGGAGAACAAGGCAATGTCCAGCTTGAAGGCACCCGTTAGCGTGTCCACCAATCCTTCACCCTGGTGAAAAAGCGCCTCTGCGCGGTCTACTTCAAAGCGCATCAAATCACGGAAGCGGTCATCTACCACGCCTTGCGCCAAGTCCTGTTCCGTATACCCGAAGCGGACCATGTCTTCCTGGGGTATGTAGACACGGCCCATGACCCAGTCCCGCTGCACGTCCTGCCAGAAATTGGCGAGTTGCAGCGCGGTGCAGGTGGTGTCAGAGAGGCGTTGGCGCTCTTCATCACGGTAACCGAGCACGTAGAGGACCATGCGGCCCACCGGTTCCGCAGAGTGTTGGCAGTAGAAGAGGAGATCATTGTACGTGGCAAAACGGCGCTGCCGCTGGTCTATGCGGTTGGCCTCAATCAATTTACGGAAGGGCGCGTCCGGAATGTTAAAGCGGCGGATGGTGTCCTGGAGCGCCACCATGATGGGATGCTCCGGCGTACCCGTATAGCACTTGTCCAACTCCTGTTCCCAGGCGTCCAAGTGCGTCAGCCTATCGCCGTCCACTTCGTCGCCCAGGTCATCAGTGTGGCGGCAAAACGCGTAGACGACATACAGGAACGGCTGGAATTCCCTGGGCAGGAACCATGAGCCTACGGTGAAGTTCTCGTAATGGGAGCGTGCAATTCCTGAGCAGTGGGCGTATGCCTGCGAGAGGGTAGGAGAGGAGGCAACATCAGTCTGGCCCTGACGAGCCATGGCGTTGGCCTTACTCACCCATGATTGAGATGAGGACCTCACGGGGGCGAGGGCGGTCCAACTCAATCATGAAAATCCGTTGCCACCGGCCAAACTGCAACTCCCCGTCAATCAGCGGAATGGTCTCACTGGTGGGGAGAAAGAGTTGCTGGCAGTGGGCGTGGCCATTGGGGCATTCCTCATCCGTCATATTGATGGTGCGGACGGTGAAGTCATTGTGACGGTAGGTGCCGTCCTGGGGAGCGACGCTGGTGAGCAACTCTTCCATGTCTTGGATAAGGAGAGGCTCATTCTCATTGATCTTGATGGCGGCGGTGGTGTGCTTGGAGAAGACGCAGACCAGACCGTTACGCACACTGGACTCACGTACGTAGTCAACAACTCTATCGGTGATATCTATAAACTCAGGCGCCCGAGTTGCCTCGATAACAAGCCTGGAGAGAAGTGAATTCATCACGTCCCGCATCCTCCGGAGCAATAGTTCGAATAGAGGCATCTGACAGGATTATGTCCGTTGGCAGCCTAGCATAACTAGGCATCCAAAGCAACACAAAATTCCGTCCTCACAGAGGTTGCCAGAACGGACTCTGACGCCAGTTTTGCACTAGTTGTGACAAGTAGCAAGCCCTTTGAGTGCCATGTGAAGGGGAGGTTCAACACTGGGAGGCAAGGACGGTTTTTTGATAGCGACCCATGGCCCAGAGTGGAAAGTAGTTCCGGTACAGATGGTAGTTAATCATGAAGGCCGCGCCCAACTCCTCCCCCTGCCAGGTGGGGTCACCGGCATTCCTGTACTGGTCAGGCTGATCACCAACTCCATAGCCCGGAAAGCCACAGCCTGTGAACTGAGGTTCATCCCATGTGCCGTCCTCACGCTGAGCAGACGTCAGATAGGCAATGCCACGTTGCGTAGCCGGGTGGTCAGCTTCTCCGGCGGCCAGCAGCGCTATCAGCGCCCATGACGTCTGCGACGCTGTGCTATCACCCTGCCCCCGTAATGACGGGATGACATATGAGGCGCAGGACTCTCCCCAACCACCGTCTTTGTTCTGATGTGCTGCCAGCCATTCCACCGCACGGCGTACGTAGGGCTGCGACATGTCCTCACCAACGGCTTGAAGGGCAGGGAGCACCGCGCCGGTGCCGTAGACGTAGTTGACACCCCAACGGCCAAACCAGCAGCCGTCTTTTTCCTGCTCCGCTTTGACGTAGTCCAGGGCGCGCCGCACAGCCGGGTGCTCCGCCGTCCAGTCCAGCCGCCCAAACATCTCCAGTAGGTGCGCGGTCACGTCCACGCTTGGCGGGTCCAGCACTTCACCAAAGTCCGAGAAGGGAATCTTGGCCACGAGCTTGTCGGTATTGTCTTTGTCGAAGGCCGCCCAACCACCGTTGGAGGACTGCATGCCCAGGAGCCAGGCGACTGCGCGGTCTATGACTTGCTGACGCTCATTGTCCTCTACCGAGTCATTGAAACGCACACGGTCCAGGACCATCACAATGATGGATGAGTCGTCGATATCCGGGTACATGTCGTTTTCAAACTCGAACGCCCAGCCACTGGGTTGCAGACCTGGAGCTTTCACCGCCCAGTCACCCTTGACCCGTATCTCTTCCCCTATGAGCCAGCGTGCCGCTTTCTGGAGCGCTGGATGGTCTGGCGGGAGGCCGGAGTCCAAGAGGCCAAGCATGGCCAGGCACGTGTCCCAAACTGGCGACAGGCACGCCTGCACCCGCATGGACTCTTTGTCGTCACTCATCAGGCTCCACTTATCGCGGAAGCCGTGGAGGCCCTTGGCTATCACGGGGTGGTCGTTGGCGTAGCCCAGCCAGTTCAGCGCTATGAGGGAATAGACCCACGGCGGTTGGATGCCTCCCCATGAGCCGTCAGCCTCCTGGTGAGCGACAATCCACTCTTCTGCCTTCCGCAACGCCCTTCCTCTGAAGGGCTTCCATGGTAGGCGCTCATACCAACGGAGGGTGTGGTCACCCACCCAGAACAGCCCTTCCAGGCTCAGCATGCTACGGTTCCGGAGGGGCAGGCTGTAGTCAGTTTGGCTTCTGGGCTCCGGGTAGAGTTCATCAATAGCTAGCGCATAAGGGATGGACTTGGTTGGGTGCTGTGTGAGGACAATGCACAGAGGCATGATGGTTGCCCGCGCCCAGGAGGAGAACCGGTAGAGGTTGAAGGGCGCCCACATAGGGAATAGGACAATCTCCGGCGGCATGATGGGCGTGCCGCGCCAGTCCCATTGGTCAAAGAGCGCCAGCCATATCTTGGTAAATACTCGGACCTTGGGTACGCCACCCTTGCTGAGAATGAACTCACGGGCGCGCTGCATGGCGGGTTCATCCGGCGAGACGCCCATGAGCTTCAGCGCAAAGTAACACTCAAC
>JAQBVZ010000080.1 GCA_027625205.1 Chloroflexota bacterium | reverse complement strand
CTGTACGACTACTGCTTGAACAAGGCCACGAGCCGGTTGCTTACGATATTGCTATCAAGACTGAACTCCTTGACGACGTGAAGGACCAGGTGACCTTTGTTAGAGGTGACATCCTGGACGTGCCTGACCTCATGCGCGCAGTGGCGGATAATGACGTCCAGCGCATCCTCCACGCCGCAAGCTTCCTCAGCCCAGCCGCCTATGAGCGTCCCTACGCCGCCGTGCGCACCAACATTCTGGGCGCCCTCAACGTTTTTGAGACCGTCCGTAACATGGGGCTGGAGCGCGCGGTGTTCACCAGTTCCGGCAAGGCGGTATCGGACATTCCAAAGTTTGGACAGAACGCCAACACCGGCAACTTTGGCCTTGCCGCAGACCCTTACTCCAGCAGCAAGATAGCCAGTGAATTGTTCCTCTCTGACTGGCGTCAACTTTACGACCTTGACCTTGTCATCGTGCGGTTTGCCGGCTTGGTATACGGCCCTGGCTATGAATTCTCAGGTGTGGTTGGTCAAGCCTTGAAGGCCGTGGTGGAGGCGGCCGTTAGGGGAGAGCCGACAGAGTTACAGGCCATGTCCGGCAGGACGGTGGTTACCTCCATGCTGTACGCGCGTGACGCTGCTGATGGCGCGGTGCGCGCCACCCTTACCGACAACCTCCCTGACTGGGTGTACAACCTGCACGGGCATGACACACACTCAGTGACTGAAGTGGCCAACATCATTGCGGAGCTCATCCCCGGCGCGGACATCAAGGTGCCGCCCATTGAGGCCAAAGGCCAACGCATAGAGCCGGACCCGCGCACGAAAGCTCATCTTGGCTATGAGGCGCAGTATGACGTCACCTACGGCCTTGGCGAGTACATCGACTTCCTCAAGACGAAGCGCCTTCGTGACTGGAAGGCGTAGCGCAGTACGTCTATAACACGTACGTGTAGGGGCGCACAGCTGTGCGCCCCTTCTGTAACCCTCAGACGAACTTGGCTACGTATAGTAACTTCACTCCCGGACATCGAAATACAAATCGCTACTTCGTACCTATCGAAGACCCAATTTTAAGGAGAGAGCAATGGCCATTCAGCCTATCCACATAGTCGGCATCGCAGGCAGTCTGAGGCAAGGGTCTTACAATCGAGGGCTCATTAAAGCAGCACAGGAGCTCGCGCCTCCTCATCTGACGATTGAGATTCTCGACCTGAAGGGAATACCTTTCTATGACGGAGACGTAGAGGAGCAAGGAGACCCCGCAGAGGTACAAGCTCTGAAAGAGACCATTAGTAAGGCTGATGCCCTATTGATAGCCACACCGGAATACAACGCTGGCATGCCGGCCTCCCTGAAGAATGCCACTGATTGGGCCTCCCGGTCACCTGAGGGTTACCGAAAGTCCGCCATGTACGGTAAGACGGTGGCCATCATGGGAGGAGGAGGAAGGGGTGCGGTCCTGGCCCAAGAACAGTTGGTCCAAGTTCTAGGAGTGTTGGGCGTGGATATTATTCACCCGCAGGTGGCCGTGTCGAAGGTATGGGACAAGTTTGATGCAACAGGCGGCCTGGTTGATGAGGCTACGCGCGAGCAGATAAAGGACCTTCTTGGCGCGCTCTCGTCTTCACTTTCTGGAACGTGGATCAACTGCATGCAGTGGCGGCAAGATGCGGCGTAGCCCTAGAGTAGTTAATCCGGCCAAAGCATGAGTGCAGTTGCAAGGAACGAGGTGGCAATCAGCCCTACGCCAGAGGGTGCGCGCCGTTGAGGATTGCGTCAATCTGGTCCGCCAGCGAGTCCTTGAGTCGCGGCCCCATGCCTGTCACGATCTTAGCGGAGGCATAGGACCCCAAGACACCGGCTTGCTCCGGCGTCATCCCGTGGGTCAGGCCATACAGCACTCCTGACGCATATACGTCGCCAGCGCCGGTAGTGTCCACCACCGGCACCTTGTGGGGCGCTACCACCGTTATCTTGCCGTGGTCGTACACCAGAGAGCCGTCACCGCCGCACGTCATGAACACCATGGGGCAGTCCTCGCCAATTTGTTTGAGCGCTTCCTCACGGCTGTCAGCGCCGGAGTACAGGCGTGCCTCGTGCTCGTTGCAGAACACAATATCCGCGTGCTCCTTGGTGGCTTTCCGTAAGGAATCTCCTGCGAATTGCACCATGCCGGGGTCTGAGAAGCTTAGGGCTACGGATGTCCCTGCGGCTTTGGCTAACGCCATGGCGTGAAGGGCGGCAGCTTCTGTACTAGGCCCGCCCCACAGATATCCTTCAACGTACAGCGTGTGGCTGTTGGCCAGGCGTTTTGCGTCCACGTCCGCCGCGCCAAGTGAAATGGAACTGCCCAGGCTGGTTTGCATGGTCCGCTCACCGTCCGGCGTGACCAGAATAAGGCATGTGCCCGTTGAGCCGTTGTCAGCCTCCACGTCAAACTCCACGCCCACCTCGGCCATACTCTCGCGGTAGAGCGCGCCCGCCATATCACCGCCCACCTTGCCTGTGTAGAACGCCTTGCCGCCAAAAAGAGCCACACCCACCATAGTGTTGGCGGCGGAGCCTCCGGCGGCTTCCACCCGGTGGCGGCCGTCCAGTGCGGCCAGGAGCTGTTCCTGATAGTCCTGAGATACCAGCGACATCAGCCCCTTCTCCAGCTTT
This sequence comes from Chloroflexota bacterium, assembly GCA_027625205.1. Taxonomy (GTDB): domain Bacteria; phylum Chloroflexota; class Dehalococcoidia; order Lucifugimonadales; family Australimonadaceae; genus JAQBVZ01. Next base: position 2,458 of record JAQBVZ010000080.1, on the reverse strand, counting down.
TGGCTGGTCAGAATGGCCTCTTCAACCTGGACCTCGGTATCCACAAGGGCGTTGCCCAAGCCGTAAACATCGTATTGCTTGTCCAAGGGTCGTCTCACCTACTACGTGGGGATTGGGGAACAAAAGCACCGTACTATGGCCCGTGAGGAGCGTCAACGCCAGCATCCAAACGGTGCCATGACGCATCGAACTGTTTGACACGGGTATAGCAAACAACTACACTGCCACTCTGAAACCGTTACTTGTGGAGGGCCATACGTCCCTTCTTACATGATTCAAATCCAACTGATAAGGCATAGCAAACTCCATGTACGGAGAGCGCCGTCCAGAATTCGATCCAGACAAGATGCTCCGTGACCTCCGTGAGCGTTTTGACCGCTTTCGGCTAGGCGGTCGTGTGCCCGGCGGCGTGCCCCTTGCCCTTGCCGCCTTTTTTGTACCCTTTTTCATTTGGCTGGCCACCGGTTTCTACACGGTAGCCCCGGCGGAGCAGGCCGCAGAGCGGCTTTTTGGTGAGTTCCGCGGCACCCGTGACCAGGGGCTGCACTGGTACCCGCCAACCCCCATTGGGAACGTTGACGTGGTGGCTATCACTGAGACCAGGACCATGGAGTTGGGCTTCCGGTCGTCGCCGACCAGGGATGTGGAAGGTGAGGCCCAGATGATTTCTGGTGACCTCAATATCATCAACATCCAGATGATTGTCCAGTACAAAATAGCTGACCTGGAGTTGTTCCTCTTCCGCGTGAGTGACCCTGGTGAGGAGGACAGGGGTATCGCAGCCGGACGCCCTGATGGTCGCACGTTGAAGGATGCTACGGAAGCTGCACTCCGCCAGGTGATAGGCCAGCGCGCCCTTGATGACGTACTGACCGTGGAGAAAGTGGCTGTGCAGGACCAGACAAGGCAGACGCTACAGGCGCTCTTAAATGACTACCAGACTGGCATAGAGATATTGGGCGTTGACCTCCAGACGGTACGTCCACCAGACCCCGTCCGCCCTGCCTTTGACGACGTTGTTGCGGCTAGAGTGGACAAAGAAAGCCGCATAAACAACGCACTGGCATACCAGGAAGACCAGGTGCCACGGTCACTTGGTTCAGCCCAAGTGGTGATTCAGCAGGCGGAAGCCTTCAAGGAGGCCCGCATTGCCAGAGCGGAAGGTGAAGCTGCCAGGTTCCTGGCGGTGCTGGCTGAATACCAGAAATCCAAGGAGGTGACCCGGCAGCGGCTCTATCTGGAAGCCATGGAAGAGATACTGCCCGGCGTAACTAAATTTATTGTGGACCCAGTCGCAGGGGGCAACGTTCTGCCATTCCTGCCATTGACCCAGGGCAGTAACCCTGCGCCCTTGGCGGCGCCCTAATGAATACTGAGAACAGGCTGAAGCAATGCGGGCAGTAACCGGCACAATCATAGGAATCATTCTGTTGGCCATTCTTGGCCCTCAGTTCCTGTTCACCGTGGATGAGACCAAGTTCGTGGTCGTCACCCGGTTTGGTGAAGTGCAGCGTATTGAGACCACACCGGGCCTCAAGTCAAAAATCGCGTTCATTGACGCCACAACCACCTTTGAAAAGCGGTTGCTTCGGGTTGACGTGACGCCTGCAAGCATACCGGACGTGGACCAACAGTTCTTGGACATTGACGCCTATGTCCGGTACCGGATAACAGACCCACAGAAATTCCTGGAGCGCTTGCGTGACCAGGCCAACGCCGACAGCCGCATCAGCGCCATTGTCACGGCGGAACTCAGGGCTGAAATTGGCACACGAAACCGGGCGGAGATAATTGGCGGCAGAATAATTACAATCCTAGACCCAGACCCGCCGCAAGGCCTGGAGCCGGACTTGATAACCGTTGTTGAATTCACGGAAGAAAACGGGGTTCCCACTCGTGAGACGATTACTCGCACAGTCAAAGAGAGGGCTAACGAGCGAGTCCAGGCTTCAGACGCCGACTTTGGCATAGAGATAGTGGATGTGCGCATCAAGCGGGCGGACTTTCCGCAAGTTACAGAGGAGAACGTCTTTGCCCGCATGAGTTCGGAGCGGCTGGTGCAGGCCACCCGTCTTCGTGCCGAGGGTGAGGAAGAGTTCCGGACCATCACCGCTGACGTGGACCGCCGTGTTGAGATTATTTCAGCTGACGCTGACAGGCAGAGTAGCGCCCTCCGTGGTGAAGGTGAAGCTCAGGCCATCAGTATCTTGGCTGATGCATTGGGGCAGGATCCAGAGTTCTTTGCCTTTCAGCGGAGCCTGGAAGCCTACAAGAAAATACTGTCAGAGCAGACCACCGTGGTACTCCCTGCGGATAGCCCGCTCTTCCAGTACCTCCAGACCCCACAGGTGCCGCTGCCGTAACGGCTTGGCCGGGTAACATAAACGTTGTAACTTATTTGACTGGGGGAGGATTTTTCCTCACCCCGTCTGCATGTGTGAGAAGAGCAACGAGCTTT
>JAQBVZ010000079.1 GCA_027625205.1 Chloroflexota bacterium | reverse complement strand
GTATCTCTAGCAAGCCGAATAGCTTCCGCAAACCCGGCTACCAGCCCCGGGTTTTGTGATGCCAGGCTGAACCGAGTCAGTGGGTCCTTGGCGCTTTCACGTTCGGCTTCCAGGGCGTTGGTGGTAAAGACCGGCTGCAACTTTTCGCGGTAGTCCCTGTTGACGTACAGCGCCCCCGTCCCGTTTGGCCCCATGAGCCACTTCTGCCCGGAGACCGTATAGAAATCACAGCCCAGTTCTTGTACGTCCACCGCCACATGCCCCGCACCCTGCGCACCGTCAACCAGAAGCGGCACGCCCCGTTCTTTGCAGGCTTGCGCAATCTCAGCAATGGGCATGCGGAGGCCGCAGGTGAACTGTACGTGACTCAAGGCCACCAGCCTTGTCTTGTCAGTCAGCGCGGAAGTGATGATTTCTACAATCGCAGACTGGCTTGATTTCGGCGGCACGGTTGGCGCCACCACGTTGACGCCATATCGTTCCTTCAGCACACCGGATGGGACGGTCAGTGCCGGGTGCTCCAAATCACACGTGAGGAGTTCGTCTCCCTGCTGCCACTGCAGGCCATGGATGACAATGTACACACCCTCCGTGGTGCTGTGGGTGATGAAAACGTTCTCCGGCTCAGCATTAATCAGGCCGCCTACCGCGGTTTTGGCCTCGTTCGTGATGCCGCGGGCATAGGCCAGGCCCTTCGCGCTGGCGGGACCGAGTTTGGCCTCCTCCTCCAATGTTTCGTGGACACGCTGGAGGACGGGCAGGGGCGTTGGGCCGGACCACCCCGTGTTCATGTAAACGGCGTCATTGGTGACGGGCAGGTGTGCCCTAAGTTCTTTGACGTTCATTGGCATTATTCCTTGTAGCGCCACACGGTCATGGTCATGGAGGTGATAAGACCGTAGAGTGCTATGTAAGCGGCGTCAAGAGCCCGTTTGAGATATGGGATGATTGGCCATACTTAGCTCTGCATCTGGGGGCAAGAGGCTGGTAACCCCAAAATCTTGCGTATTTTCGCCTTGTCACCAGGTCATCTTCGGGCAGTATAATGGCAGTCTTCGCCGCATTTTGACCGGCGTATCTAAGCCACGGGAATTGGCGTGTTTACTCACCTTCACGTACACACTGAATACAGCCTACTGGATGGCCTTAGCAGCATCTCCGGACTTGTGGAGAGTGCCAAGGACCAGGGCATGACCGCCATGGGCATTACTGATCACGGCGGCATGTACGGCGTGGTGGAGTTTTATTCAGCCTGCAAGGCGGCGGGCATCAAGCCCATCATTGGCTGTGAACTCTACGTGGCCCCTGGCTCCCGTAAGGACAGGAAGCCCAGTGAAAAGTCAGCCTTCCACCTGACGGTCCTGGCCCAGAATGACTTGGGTTACAAGAACCTCATGCAGTTGGTTACCACCTCTCACCTGGATGGTTTTTACTACAAACCCCGGGTTGATCACCAAGTGCTGGAGGAGCATAGCGAGGGCCTTGTTGTCCTGTCCGGCTGTCCCAGCGCCGAACTCTCCCGCGCCATCATAGACGGCGACACCAACCAGGCGATTGAGATTGCCCGGTGGTACAAGGAGACGTTCCCCAATTTCTACCTAGAACTCCAACGGCATGATGACCTGCCCTTCTTGGATGACCTCAACCGAGGCCTGTTGAACCTGGGAGAGAAGCTGGATATTCCGCTTGCGGCCACCAATGACCTCCATTACGTGAAGCGTGAGGATGCTCCTTATCAGGACGTCATGGTGTGCATCCAGACCAACACCAACCTTCAGGACGACAAGCGCCTCAAAATGTCGGACGACTCCTACTACTTGAAGGGTCCCGATGAGATGGCCTACTTGTTCGATGACCTCCCAGAGGCTATTGACAACACCCAGCGCATTGCGGACATGTGCGACGTAACGTTGGACTTTTCGACTCTCCACTTGCCCCAATACGACACGCCGGACGGAGAGGACGCGGATGCCTACCTGCGCAAGCTCTGCTGGACGGGGTTCGGTGAACGTTACGCCACCGGCTCTCCTGAGGGCGCCAAGGAACGGCTTGAATACGAGTTGGACGTTATCACTCAGACCCAGTACCCCAACTACTTCCTGGTGGTGTGGGACATTGCTGAGTTTGCCCACCGCAGCGACATCCTGTTGGGCGTCAGAGGGAGCGCCGCCTCATCCCTTGCGCTGTATTGCCTTGGCGTCACGGAGATTGACCCCTTGGAGTACCAGCTGGTCTTCGAGCGTTTCCTCAACGTGGAGCGCAAGGAAATGCCGGACATTGACATGGACTTTCAGGATGACCGGCGTGAAGAGGCCATCCAGTATGTGTTGCAGAAGTATGGCCGGGACCACGTATGCCAGATCATCACCTTCGGCACCATGGGAGCCAAGGCTGCCATTCGTGACGTGGGCCGTGCGATGGCAATGTCGTACGCAGATGTTGACCGCATAGCCAGGCTGGTGCCCACTCGCCTCGGCATCACGATAGATGAGGCCATGGAAACGACACCGGAGATGCAGGAGGCCTATGAAGGCGACTCCACTCTTCGTGAATTGGTAGACACGGCCCGTCATATGGAAGGCGTAGTGCGTCATGCCAGCACCCACGCGGCCGGAGTCGTCATATCCCAGGACCCGTTAACGGAGTACGTGCCCTTGCAACGGTCAGCCAAGGGTGATGAACAGGATATTGCCACCACGCAGTACGCCATGGAGCCTGTGGCCAAGCTGGGCCTGCTCAAGATGGACTTCCTTGGCCTATCAAACCTCACCATCCTCAGCATGACCATGAAGCTTCTGCACAATGAGCGGGGCATAGACATAGACCTGAAGGAAATACCCCTGGACAACCAGGCGTCCTATGACCTTTTGGCTTCTGGAGAGACCACCGGCGTTTTCCAGTTGGAGAGCCCCGGCATGCGGCGCTACATCAAGGAACTGAAGCCCAGCTCAGTGCGTGAACTGGCCGCCATGATAGCCCTCTACCGGCCTGGGCCCATGGAGCACATTGGCAGATTTATTGAGTCCAAGTTTGGTCGCACGCCCGTCAGTTACCCTCACCCGGCTTTGGAAGGGATACTTGAGGAGACGTACGGCGTTATCGTCTATCAGGATCAGGTGTTGCAAATTCTCCGCACCTTTGCGGGCTATACCCTGGGTACGGCTGACATTGTGCGTAAGGCCATGGGCAAGAAGATTATGGAGCTCATGGCCAAGGAGCGTGAAAAATTCCTGGATGGCGCCGCTGGCCTGGGGTACGGAGCAGAGATTGCCACCCAGGTCTTTGACCTGATTGAACCCTTTGCTGGGTACGCCTTTAATAAGGCCCACAGCGTGAGCTACGCCATGGTGGCCTACTGGACGGCTTACTTCAAAGCTAACTACCCGGTGGAGTTCATGACTTCCATCCTGAACTCCTACATGGGTAACGCGGACAAAGTCATTGCCGTTGTTGGTGAGTGCGCCCGTCTGGGCATACCCGTGCTGCCGCCGGACGTGAACCGCAGCCAAGTGTTCTTTTCTGTAGACACAGATGAAAGCGGCACCCCAGGCATACGTTTTGGCTTGGCAAGCGTTAAGAACGTTGGTGAGACGGCCGTAGAACCCTTGGTGGCCGCCAGGGCGGAGGACGGCGTTTTTGTTGACCTGGAGGATTTCTGCCGCAGGGCGGGCACCGGAGTCGCCAACCGTCGCGTGCTGGAGAGCCTCATGCGCGTTGGTGGCCTGGACTCCTTTGAAGCGACGGGAGCGCTACTCGCCAACCTTGACCATTTGGTCTCCATGATGCAGCGGGAGGCTCAACTCCAGCGCTCAGGCCAAACCACCATGTTTGACCTCTTTGGCCAGTCTGTGCCCACACCCCTGGGTGAAACGCACTTGTCTGGAGGCGTGGAAGTCACACCGAGTGAGCGGACGGCGTGGGAGCGAGAGTTGCTGGGCGTGGCCCTTTCTGCAAAAGCTCAGTATGACCTGTCCAGGGGCGCCCTTGCCGACGCAATCCTGTCTCCTGAGCAGTTGGAATCTGAGAAGGAACGCACCCGGGTCACCGTGCTGGGCGTGGTATCAGGGTTGCGGCAGCGGTTTGACAAAGAGAACCGGAGAATCGGCTTTGCCACGGTGGAGCTTTTCGGTGGCTCCGTGGAGGTGGCGCTTTGGGCCGAGGCGTATGAGCGGACCGCTGAGCTCTGGCAGGAGGGTGCCATAGTGGAGGTGGTTGGTCGGGTGAAGCGGAGAGATGATCAAGTAACCATCACCTGTGAGTCCGCGAGTGTTTATACCCCTCCGTCAGATGAGAGCGATGGCGAGGAAATCCCGGTTCCCGCATCACATATGGAAGAGTGGCATGAGCCTACCCAAGATCAGTCTATGAACGAGGTGCCAACAGTGTCGACTGCTACCCCAATACCTGCCCAGAGCAGCGCTAACGGCTCTACGCCACCAGCGTTTGCGGGCATGGCTCCCAAGCCCACTCCTGCCCCTGCACAGCCAACTGCTAACGGTAATGGCAATGGACATCACGACTACCAGGCAGCAGGGGTGTCGGACAAGATGCTCATCAACCTAACGGAGACCGACAAGCCTGAGGACGACGCTTATTTGCTGCGAGAAGTGTTGCAGGTGGTCTTGGAGTACCCGGGCAACCATGGCGTGGACCTGGTGATATCCAGCGGTGGCAAGCGCTACCGGCTGGAGATGCCCATCATTACCACTAACTGCTCGTCTGAATTGCAGGACCGGCTGAAGACCATGCTTGGACGACAGGACGCCGTCACGTTGATGGCATCAACTAGTTGAATCGTTCCCAGTTCCAAGTGGCTGGATTACACTAAGCCCATGGCAAACGTGAAATGGGTGGTGGTGGCAACGGCCCCGGACCAAATTACCGCTGAGAGTTGGCGTGACCTGCTGGTGGATGCAAACGTTCCTGCACACTTACAGCCAGGAGATACCTCAAGTTTCTTGGGAGTAAGCGGGCTGCCATGCCGCGTCATGGTGCCGGAGACTCTTCTTCAAGAGGCCCAGGACATCTTGAACGAAAATCTGGAAGGGCAAGAGATGGGCAACGGCTGATGTGATGAATAGCCCGTTGTTTGGGATGTGCAGCCTACGCCGTGACTTGCTTCTCCAACTCCAGTAGCCTT
>JAQBVZ010000078.1 GCA_027625205.1 Chloroflexota bacterium | reverse complement strand
GCCTCAGTGGGTCCACGCTTGCCGACGGTCTCAATGCCCGCCGAGATATCATCAGTGAAGTCCTCAGTCTGCACCAGCATACCTCCACGGACCTGCCGCAACTCCAAGCCGGAGCCGTCAGCCCTGTCAGTGTCCGCCATCTCCAAGATGCGCAGGTTCTTCTTTTTCTGAAGCGTCTCCAGTGCGGCGGGTTCATAGCCTGGAGCCATGACAATCTCGTAAAAGACGTCCTTCATGGCCTCAGCCATGGGGGCCGTCACGGGCCGGTTACAGGCGACGATGCCCCCAAAGGCGGAGACGGGGTCGCCCGCAAAGGCGCGCTTGTACGCCTCAACCTGGTCTTCATGCACCGCAAGGCCACACGTGTTGGTGTGCTTCACCACCGCCACCGCCTGCTCATCAAAGGAGACGGCGGACTGCCATGCGGCGTCAGCGTCAAGAATGTTGTTGTAGGAGAGTTCCTTGCCGTGAAGTTGTTTGGCCGCGCCCACGCTGCTTGCGCCCAGGACAGGGGCATAGAAAGCCGCCTGCTGGTGAGGGTTCTCTCCATAGCGCAGATCCATGAGCTTGCGGAAACCCACAGGGAGTTCCGCCGGAAAGCTGGCGTCGTTGTCCGCGGTCAGGTAGCGGGCTATGGCGGAATCGTAGGTGGAGACGTGGGCAAAGGCCTTCCGCGCAAGCTCCTGTCGCTCCGCTAGCTCAACAGGTTTCTTTGCCTGGAGCCGTTCGGCCACCCAACCGTAGTCGCTAGGGTCCACTACAACAATGACCGACGGGAAGTTCTTGGCAGCCGCACGCAACAACGTGGGGCCGCCGATGTCGATGTTCTCTAGGGCGTCGCCCAGAGTCACGTCAGCCTTGGAGATGGTCTGCACAAAGGGGTAGAGGTTGACGCAGACAAGGTCTATCGGCTCAATGCCATGTTCCTTGAGAGAGTCCAGGTGCGCAGACACGTCACGCCGCGCCAGCAGACCAGCGTGGATGGCGGGATGCAACGTCTTCACCCTGCCGTCCAGCACTTCAGGGAAGCCCGTCACGTCAGACACCTGTCGTACGGGGACGCTGGCGGCGTTCAGCGCGCTGAAGGTGCCACCGGTGCTCACCAACTCCGCACCAGCCTGGTGCAGCGCTTTGCCAAACTCTTCAATTCCAGTCTTGTCAGAGACGCTTAGGACAACTCTCAAGGTCACGCTCCTGGGGGGCTAACCGCATGATAACAGGGTTTAAAGGCCGCAAGCCAAGAGGCCGGGACCGCCCTAAGTATTGATGCCGTGGAGGGGGAAGATGCCTTGCTTGATGGCGTCAACCATAGTCTTGGCAAAGGCTTGGGTGCGCGTGCGCAGTTCCGGGTCCACAGGCGCAGGGGCGGCGTCTCGCATTACGTCTCTTGTGAGGTTGTGCCTCACGCTCTCCGGTATGCTGTCCGGCCACTGGCGGCCCACCATTTCACCGTACGCCAGCGCCCAGCCCCGCGCGACGGCATCAACATCGTAACCGCCACCGCCGAAGGCCAACCATGGATAGGCCATATCGCCAAAGCGCCGCACCAAGGCCACGTAGCCGGTGGTGGAGAGCGCAAGATGGGTGAGCGGGTCCGTCATGTAGGTGTCGATGCCAAGCTGCGTTGCCAGCACGTCAGGCTTGAAGGCGTCTATCAAGGGCGGCACCACGGCGTCGAAAGCTTCCAGGAACACGTCATCATCCGTGTACGGAAAGAGCGGGACGTTGACGGAGTATCCCCTCCCCTTGCCTGTGCCAACCTCATCCACCTCACCCGTGCCTGGGAACAGATAACGACCACTCTCGTGGAGGGAGATGGTCATCACATCGTCATCGCCGTAGAAGGCGGCCTGCACGCCGTCGCCGTGATGCGCGTCTATGTCCACGTAGACCACCCGCAGGCCGCGACGGCGCAGCGCGTTGATGGCCACCGCGGGGTCGTTAAAGACACAAAAGCCGGAGGCGTGGCCCGTCATGGCGTGATGCAACCCACCAGACGGGTTGAAGGCGGCGCGGACCGTTCCGTCCGCCACCATCTCCGCCGCCTGGACAGACGCCCCCGTGGAGAGCAAGGCCGCTTCATACATGCCGGGGAAGACGGGGTTGTCACCCTGGGCCGTAAAGCCGTACTGAGCGCCGTCCTGAATGGAGCCGCCGTCATTGTAGCGCTTCACCGCGTCCACGTACTCAGGCGTATGGGTGGTCATCAACTCATCTTCAGTGGCGAATCTTGGTTCCACCAATAGCGACGTTTTGCCATTGAAAGCGCCGAACGCCTCCAGAAGCTCGTAGGTGTAGCGCAAGCGCACTGGCCGCAGGGGGTGGTCCTCCCGCAGCACATGCTGGGACATGGTATCAGCGTAGATGTAGGCGGCGGTTGGGTTGCGGGTAGTCACGGGCGTGTTCAGAGCCTGCTAAACGGCTCGGGCGTGGGCAATCTCACGGCGTCCAACCGAGCGTAACTGTTCAGCGGATAGGGATATCACAGCCAGCGTTTCGCCGTCCAAAGTGATGAATTCCACTTCATAGCCCTTGTCATCGTGTTCCAAGACGACGGTGCCCACGTCACCCTGCTTCAGTCCCTGCTCAGGTACGTCATGAGTCAACACAACGCTGTCCAATTCCCTGATCATCCTGCGCTCCTCTCCAGCGGGTAGGCCGTTACGAAACGAGGAGTCTCCTCATTTCCTTCAATAAACCAGACTGTCCTGACCATTGGCCTTCTCCCGTCCGGTGTGTCCAAAACGCCTTCTGTAGTGTACCTCGTTCCAAAAGCAGTGGTCTCTGTAACGGCAATCTCATGGGCAGCGGCGTACTCGCGCATAGCTGAGGCTAATACCTCCCAGGCTTCTAAGAAAAACCAAACCGTTGGAAAAAGTTGGCCTTGTGACGCCCGTACGGATGCGTCATAGACAACAGATATCTCGTAATTTTAGCTTCGGGGACCGAGGCATTTCCAAGGTTTGGCAACTTCATGTGCGGTCTCCACACGTCCTGGCGGTAGAACGCACGGCTAGAAGGCAAGTCCTCACGGGCGCGCTCCTTGCAGGAGGTCTCGCAAGAACTGGGCGGCCACCTCTTTATCCAACGGCTGGTTGTTGTTGCCACACTTGGGTGACTGGATGCAGCTTGGGCAGCCAGACTCGCACGGGCACTCAGCGATGGCCTGGAGCGTTGCCTGCCATAGCTCCTCGATGACCTCGTAGCCATGCTCCGCAATGCCAACGCCGCCGGGGTGGCCGTCGTAGATAAACACCACAGGGCCGCCGGTATCCGGGTGCAGGGCCGTGGACACACCGCCAATGTCGTTACGGTCACAGATGGCAAACAGGGGCAGGATGCCGATGGCCGCGTGCTCCATGGCATGCAACCCACCAGCCAGGTCAAGCCGCTCCTTCAGTACATGCTCCAATGACGGCGCGGGGATATCAAACCAGAGCGCCACGGTGTGAAATGGGCGTATTGGCAAATCCAGCGGCTCATCACCAAGGTTCTCGTCGGAATAGAGCGCACGCTTACGGTAGCCCACCACCGCCTTGGAGACCTCCACCTCACCAACGTGGACCGTCACGCCGCCAAGCTGTTTGGACTGCTGAGACTTCAATACGCGGATGTCCGTCAACTCACGGGACTCCGTGTAATACGGTGCGTCCGTGGCCTTCATGGAGGCCGTCTTTGAGTCCAGGTCAAGCGCATCCACCATGTACGCCTCACCCTGATGCAGGTACACCGCGCCAGCGTGGAGTTGATTCAGGGCCGCACCCTCATCCACGCGCTCCAATAGCCTGCCAGACCCCATCTCCACCGCCATGAACTGGCCGCTGAAGGCAGAGCGGATGTTGACGTTCTGCGCCGGGTACTCCACCGACGGCGATAGGTGCCAACGGCCCGCCCTCTGATGGAGCACACCCTCCGCCTCCATGGTCTCCACCTGCTCCATGAAGCCATCGCCAAAGAGGGCGGCGTCTCGCCCACCAAGGGGCATCTCATACGCAGCGCACTGCAAATGCGGCCCCGCCACGTAGGGGTTCTCAGGACGAATGCGCGCATGCTCATGGGGCCTACCAAAGAAGAAGTCAGGGTGCCGCATGAGGTACTGGTCCAGAGGGTTGTCTTGCCCCACCAGGACACTGAGCGATTCACTGCCGCGGCGTCCGCTGCGGCCCGCCTGCTGCCACGTGCTGGCAATGCTACCCGGATAGCCAGTGAGGATAGTGGCGTCCAAGTCGCCGATGTCCACGCCCAACTCCAGCGCGTTTGTCGCCACCACTGCGAGCAGGTCTCCGTTCACGAGCCCCTGTTCTACCTCACGTCGGTCTTCCACTAGGTAGCTAGCCCGGTAGGGCCGGAGGCGCTTGGCTAAGGAGGCTGCGTCCACTTGAAGGCGGTCCCTCACAGATATGTAGACCAGTTCGGCTTGTCGCCGCGTCCGCACGAAGGCCAGGGTCCTCACGTCTCGCCGCATGAGCATGTCCAAAAGCAGCGTCGTCTGTCGGATGGGGCTCTCACGGGTATCGGAGTCATCATCCCGCAGAGGAGGGTTCCAGAAGGCAAAGGACTTCCCGCCAAAGGGTGAGCCGTCGTCGTCCACCACCGTCACCGGTCGCGCAATGAGCTTTTCAAAGAACTCAACGGGGTTGGCGATGGTGGCGGAGCAGCAGATGAACTGAGGTGTGCTGCCATGGCGGCGGCATAGCCTGTAGAGGCGGCGCAGCACGTTCGCCACGTGAGAACCAAACACGCCCCGGTAAACGTGGGCCTCATCCACCACAATGTAGCGGAGGCCGGCCAGGAACCGCGCCCATGACCTGTGGTTGGGCAGCATTCCAAAATGCAGCATGTCAGGGTTGGTTATCACTGCGCGAGCGTTACGACGAAGGGCCGGGCGGTCCTCCTGAGACGTGTCGCCGTCGAATACGCCTATGCGACGCGCCAGGGACGGCGGAACGATTTCTCGTAGAGCCCGGAACTGGTCCTGGGCCAGCGCCTTGGTGGGGAACAGGTAGAGCGCTCTGCTGGCGGGCTCGGTCAGCAGCGCCTGCACCACCGGGACGTTGTAACAGAGGCTCTTGCCACTGGCAGCGGGCGTCACCACTGCAACGTCCTGACCATCCAACGCGGCTTCAACCGCCTGGACCTGGTGCGTGTAGAGCGGCAAG
>JAQBVZ010000077.1 GCA_027625205.1 Chloroflexota bacterium | reverse complement strand
CTCCAGAGAGGCGGTGATCTCGGTCATTTCGAATCTCCAGAAACTTCCCTCTGGATACAGACCACGTGTTGACTCCCTCAAACGGAATTGTTCTGGCTCAATCTGGGTCTGCCTCAGTACCCACACACTCTCGCTAGGCGTTTGGCCAGCAACTTGTGAAGTGGGCAGCAGAAAAGACGCAGCGCCAACCAGCAGCAAGGCTCCGGCAGCCGTAAGGACGTGCTTTAACGTAATCATCGGAATATTCCCGTTCGGATTGCACCCATTTCGGTGATCTCCCACAAACGTTGGGAATGCCATTCGCCCGACCGTTCAACAGTAACGCATGGGCGTGCAAAAGCCGTGAACTCTCTTGTCTGAGGCGTGAAAGAGGAGTGACCTCACAGACGCGCCGCATTCGAGAACGGATGCGCAGGAATACGATGGCCTCGACGCTTTTTAGCAGCGTCCAGAAGGAGGGTCTTAGGCACTCTACCGTGTCTACGGAGGGGTTATTCCGGCAATGAGCTGGCGTCTTGGCGGCGGTGCCCCAGCACGGCATGTCCAATCACCAGAAGGGAGAGGGTAGCCACACCAAGGGCTACACCAAGGCTTGCGTCTGAAGTGCTGGCGCGCCAAAAGAGGAAACCGTAACCAGCAGCGCTACTCCACAGCGTGGGGTGGTAATCAGTACGCCGGGCTACTATGAACACGATTGTCGCGAAGGCCACGCTGAGGAGCGTGATGGCGGGCAGGAGGACCAAGGAGACTGCCGACAAGCTGGAGAGTCCATCTCCGCCTCTAAACCCCGTGAAAGGTGAGTGCCAATGGCCCAGCACAACGGCTACGGCTGCGGGTAAGGCCATGTGGTCAACAAGTCCCAGGCGGTAGGCAATGATGATGGCCAGGCCGCCCTTTGCAAAGTCGCCCACAAACACCACAAGGCCCTCTTTATGGCCAACGTTATGGAATACGTTACCGGCCCCGGCCAGCCCAGTGCCTGTGGTGAAGATATCTACACCACGGTAACGGCTCACAAGCGCGGCCACAGGGATGGTCCCTAGCAAATAGCCAATGAGGATGGCTATGAGCAGGTTTAGCAGGGTATCAAGCGAAATCATCTAACCTACAATCTCTATCACTGGGGTCTGGCCAAAAGCCAGCCTCCGCAGTATACGACATGGACAATCTCTTGTGTTGATGGAAATAGGGGTGGGGCCAGGAAGGCCTCAGTTCGCTTGCGCCTCGTAGATAACCGTACGCAATTGGTCAATGTGCAGCTGCTCATTGTCAGGGTACACATTAAGCCTGGAGGCCTCAGCCAGTGCTGGTCCAGGAGCCCCAATTCATACCGTGCCTGGCCCAGCACAAAATGGGCCTCCCAACGGCGAGGCGCCAGGCCTTGCGTATCGTTCGTAGTAAGTCAGCGCCTCCAACGCCCTATCCGCCTGCCCTACCAGGCCAAGCTGGAGCGCCGTCTCACCGGCCAACAGGACCGCCTCACGGTTCAGCGGGTCAGCCTCAAGGGCTTGCTCCAGGAGGTTGATGGCCTTGGTCCAATGAAACAGTTGGGTCTGGCGGTCCTGCGTCTGTCCCGCCAACTCCCCAAGGACTCTCGCATTCTGTATATAATACGTAATGGCGTTGGGTGACAGGCTGATTGCGTCATCCAGGAGAGCTGTTCCCTTGAGGGCGTCACCAGACGCTGCGGAGATGACTCCCCGCGCGGCAGTTCTTGCCGCAATCATGTTCTGTATGTCTTGCAGCACAATCAATGCCCCAAAAACAAGCACCACAACGGCAACAATCCCCCAGCCAAGAAGACCCACAGGCTTAGTGCCGGCCTGGACACTGCGGTCTGCCTTTGGCTTCGTTTTAGGAGCTGCCTTTCGGTCAGGTCGTAGCGGCTGGTCTCCCGGTAACCCCGGCAAGGCAACGGCCATTCCCAACAGGCCCCAAAGGAGGATCATGTCAGAAATCCTAGGGATGCCCACCAGAGACTGGACAGCCCAAGCGCTGATTGCAGCCAGCAACCCCACGCCAATGACCAGGTGCGCTGACGTCAACTCCGGCGACCGCACCAGCAGAATCCGCGTGGTCGTCAAGCCAAAAGCCCCCAACACGGAGAGAAAGGCAAGCAGGCCCAGAGGGCCCAACTCCAACATTTCATGGATATAGAAGTTGTGCGCCTGAGAAGGGGCATCGTTGTCCGGCCTTGATTCCACCTCTTGCAGCACCCCCAGGGGGTATACGTACCCAAGTGATTCTGGGCCATACCCAATCAAGTAACGCAGGGGTCTCAGACCTAGGGGACTGGCCAAGGGGGATGGGCCTGGTGCTTATCAGGTCAAGCGCTGCACTCCATATCTCCGTGCGAGGGGTAAGTGCCGTGTTGACCTCGCCAAGGGTATCCGCTCTGGACTGGACCGCCTCAGAAGTTTGCGACCCGCCAATTATGGTGACTCCAATTGCTAATACCCACGAAAGCAGGATGAGTGATATTGACGACGAGGTGACCTTGCGTCCCAACGCAACGGAACTCAGTGCACTGAACAGCACAGTCCCTGCCGCAAGCCCAACCCAGGGCCCACGGCTTTGCGTAAGCAAAAGGGCATAAATCTGGACCGATAAAAGGACCGTAAAGAGTAGGAAATAGCCTGTGCTGAGAATGAACCTCTCTCTGACAACAGCTAGCGTTGTGGTGGCTAGTATGGAAAAACTGAGCAACGCCCCTAGAAAGATAGGGTTTCCCACCGTTGAGATAATCCGGGCGTCGGGTGTGACCAGGTTGAAAAATGAGATTCCTGAATGCTGAAAATGCCGTGCACGGCGGCCGTGGTCCCGGCTACGACAATGGCGCCCAGTATGCGAAGGCTCTGCTCCAGTGTCCGCACGTTTCCCGCAATGATCAGGAAAAACACAATGAGGCTGAGCGTGTTGTATGCGGAATAGCCGTCAGCAGTAAGCATCGCCCCCAAAGGCTCGCCTTGGGCGCGATGCTTACTGCCGCAGAAATGAAATTAGCAATAAGAAACGCCAGCGCCGCAACCACTATCCAGCGAGACGGGGCCCGCCGCACCCACGCTAACAGCATTCCAAGACCGGAGACGCTAACCATGGGCCGCCACTGGCCCGCCATGACTACCTTGGTGACAAATAGGATGGCCATCAGCCCGGTTAGGGATCTGAATAGCGTCACCTTCGGTAGGTCTATGGGGTCATACATGAACTTTGGAGACACCATGATGATGGGCGCGACGGCGAATGCAAGCAGCCAAAGAACCTCAATAGCTTGTTCTAGCTTCCTGGCAGTCCCTGTGGCTAATGGCAATGTGGCTTGGGTTCGCATGTTTATCAGTGTAGAGGCTCGTTTGCCTTGGGCAGATTACGCATTTTCCGTTGGTTTGGAGCCGCACGGTTGCCGCGTTAGCGCGGGGCCATACCCCGCAACCCCGTCTACATAAAGGAGTTGCTCGTGGAGCATTAGCCGAATCCTAGTGCAGGAGAGGCCTGGCCGCAACTCACCATCGGGCCAGGCCTCTCCTAACTGACCGACCGATTCCTGGCCCAAAAATCCCTTGCCCCAGGCCACGGGCACACCCCTGGTATAATGACGGCTCTATGTTACTTGCAATAGATATAGGTAACACCAACGTGACCGTCGGCGCCTTTGACGGCGAACGACTCGTGGCGTCATGGCGCGTTGCCACCAACGCTCGCAAGATGGCTGATGAGTACACCCTGGAACTCAACGGCCTCCTGCCCATGAAGGGTGTACCGGTGGAAAGCATACGGGACGTATCCATGTGCAGCGTGGTGCCGCCCCTCACGGGCGTTTTCGTGGATGTGGTGCGCCACCTCTTCAACACGGAGCCCCTGGTGGTGGGCGCAGGGACCCGCACCGGCGTCAAGGTCATGTATGACAATCCCCGGGACGTGGGAGCTGACCGAGTGGTGGACGCAGCCGCCGCCTACCAGCGCTACGGGGGACCGGCCATCGTTGTGGACTTCGGTACGGCAACGGTCTTCGACGCCATTGCCAGCGACGGCACGTACCTGGGTGGAGCTATCTCACCCGGCCTGCACATCGCCGCGGAGTCGCTTTTCCTCAATACTTCTCAGCTACGGCGCGTGGAGTTGCAACGGCCCCAGAGCGCCATTGGCAAGAACACCGTGCACGCCATGCAGTCAGGACTCGTATTCGGCTACATCGGCCTGGTGGAAGCCATGGTGCAACGGTTCAAAGATGAGATGGACGCGCCCACCGTCAAGGTCATTGCCACCGGCGGCCTGGCCTCGCTTATGTCACAGGAGACCAACGTGGTTGACGTTGTGGATGAGGACCTCACCCTGCGTGGTCTGCAATACGTCCATGCGTTGAACGCCATAGCTGCGGGTGATGCATCACCGGGAGGGCTGTCATGACCGGCCCGTTCCTCGGACGCCGGGTGCTTTTGGGTGTCAGCGGCAGCATTGCCGTTTACAAAGCCGTGGACCTGGCCAGCAAGCTGACCCAGGCCGGCGCGCTGGTTGACGTACTCATGACGCAGTCCGCAGCCCAGTTCGTCACTCCCCTCACCTTCCGCAACATAACCCAACGGCCTGTGATGGCCAACCTCTTTGACCTGGAGAGCCCGGAGGCCAATGAACACATAATGCTGGCCTCTGCCGCAGATATCCTTGTGGTGGCCCCCGCAACGGCCAACACTCTGGCCAAGCTGGCCAATGGATTTGCAGATGACCCCATCAGCGTGACGTATCTGGCCACCAAGGCCCCTACCCTGGTGGCCCCGGCCATGGACGGCAACATGTGGCTCCACCCGGCTGTGCAGGCCAACGTGGAGACTCTGAAGCAACGCGGCGTCCAATTCGCGGGACCGGCCAGCGGGCATCTGGCGTCAGGCTTGGAGCCGCCTGCTGGAGACGCATGAACTGTTGGGGCATATCGCCATGGCCTTGGGCCGCACGGGAGACCTGGCTGGCAAGACGGTAGTGGTCAGCGCGGGAGGCACCCATGAGCCCATAGACCCTGTGCGTGTGGTGGCCAACCGCTCCTCCGGCAAGATGGGCTACGCCATTGCAGAGGCCGCCCGCGACAGAGGGGCCAACGTAGTGTTGGTGGCAGGCCCAACCGCCCTGGCAGACCCTGTGGGCGTACAAGTGGTCAATGTGGAAACGGCGGCCCAGATGCATGAGGCTGTCCTGGACGCCTGCAATGACGCCGATGCCTTGATAATGGCAGCCGCCGTAGCCGACTACCGCCCTGTGAGGCCG
>JAQBVZ010000076.1 GCA_027625205.1 Chloroflexota bacterium | reverse complement strand
GTATGCCTCAAAGAGTTCACGGGACTCCTGCATGCTCCAACGACGGTCCACATGTACCAATTGACGTCCGGTGTACAGTTGGTACGGGCGCATCTTGCCCGGCTCCAGTATAGAACCGTCTTCATCCAACGGAGTTAAGGTGTCCCAGTTCACGGTGGCCGGGAGCGGAGTCAGCAGGTTGGCCGTCTGATAGCGGCTGACCGTCTTGGCCCATTCTGCCATCTCCATGACACTCTCTTCCGTGTCGTAAGGCAGGCCAATGATGGTCATTGCTGTTACCAAGAACCCGGCTTGGTTAAGCGCTGCAAGGTCCTTGTTGACCTGGTCTGGCTCCTGTCGCTTATTGACGGCCTTCAAGTTCTCAGCGTTGCTGGACTCCACGCCCACATAGAGCATCTTGAATCCTCCTTCACGCATAGCCAGGCTGAGTTCAGGGTCTTGCCCCACTTCTGCCCTGACCTGCCCAATCATCCACATGTTTTTTGCGTGCTCTTTCCAGGCCTTCAGCCGCTCAAACCGCTCATTGCGGAATTTGGTGGCCCGGAGAGGTGGAGCGTGAAGGTCATCTGAGACAAACACACTGAAGCGCCCATCCTTGCTTGAGAAAATGAGGCCTCGTTCTGCCAAGTCTTCAAGCTGTGCCAAACGCCGAAGCTCTGTCTCTCTTGGTACCATTCGGTATCCCAAGAACTGCTGTATCACCTGGCAGTAGCTGCAGTTCTCCACGCAACCACGCGTGGTCTCCATGACTCCCGCAGCCAGCGGATTTTTCGACGTAAGATCACGCATTGCGTCAAAGTCAGGCAACTCAACAAAATTGGGCTGCACCAGTCCACGCCTGGAAGTCTGCACCGTGTGGTCGTCTTCTAAGAAAGAGATGCCAGGGATCTGCTGCAGCGCAGCAGAACGTGTGCCGTTCTTGTGAGTGAGGAGCGCGTCACACAGCGGGCCAACAATGTCCTCACCCTCACGCTGGACAACCACATCAAGCTTTCCAAACCGCAGGGCCTCATCAGCCAGCGGGCTCATGTGAGGGCCGCCGCCAACTATGGGAAGCTCCGGGTAATGGTCACGGGCCTGCCTGGTAATCTCGTACGCTCGTGGAGCCTCGTTGATGAGGGCCGTCACCAGCAATATGTCGACGCCTTCCAGGTCCTTGGCAGGATTGATCTTGCCATTCCTGTCCTCATACCAAACTTCCCGCTCATACAAGTAGTCTCCCCGCCACTGCTTGAGGGCGGCGGAGAGATAGAGCAACCCCTGACGGGGAATAGCAACATATTCAAAGTTTCCACCCGTAGACTTGGGAGCGACGAGTAGGACACGCTTGGTCTTGGTCATTTCAGTCCTCGTGGCGTCGGCTTTGATACAAAAACCCTGTGGTAGCCTAACAGGGTGAAGGTGCTTTTGGCGGCTTGGCCAGTCCATTGGACAGCAAGTGCCTACCCACCACAGCATTATACCGTAGCTACGCCACTCATTGGAACCCTACAGCTAGCAAGTTACGACCAGTGCCTGAGTGTTGCGTCCGAATGGAGCGGCATGGCATCTCACTGTATAGAAGCCGCGCAACCAATCAGTCATCTGTTCAAGGGACTCACCTACCTACCGTGCCCTACCTAGATATAAACAGCTACGGAATTATTGGCGACATGCGGTCTTGCGCCCTAGTGGGTCGCAATGGCTCCATTGACTGGGCCTGTTTTCCAAGGTTTGACTCCCCCAGCATATTTGGTGCCATCTTGGACGACCGCCAAGGAGGGCGGTTCCAGATATCGCCCACCGGCCTTTACTCGGTAGACCAACGTTACCTGCTGGACACCAACGTCCTAGAAACCGCTTTCTCCACTCCCACTGGCACTGCCATCGTCCTAGATTTCATGCCCATGGGCAGCCGCCTTGCCCATGACCATTCACGCCAGGAATTGGACCGCATTGTTAGGGGGATTCAAGGGTCCGTTGAGCTTCGAGTCTTGTTTCAACCCCGGTTTGACTACGCTCGTGGTGAGGTGCACCTCACACCTGCTAAGCAGGGTGTGATTGCCACAAGCGGCTCAGACAGCATGGCATTGATATCGTCCATTCCGCTCACCGTTCTTGGCCCTGACAGTGATGAAGCCCCGGCAGCTGTCGGTAGCTTTTCCGTCGCAGCAGGATATGAGGCGCAGTTCATCGCAGTGTACGGCCTCACCCGCACTCCAACGTTACGGGCCATGGATAGCCACGCCAAGTTGGAGCAAACCAAGCGGTACTGGCAGGGGACGGTCGCAAAGATTCACCACCACGGCCCGTGGCATAGCCAGGTGGTCAGGTCATTTCTGGCGCTTCATCTCCTCGTTTACCGGCCCACAGGAGCTATCGTCGCCGCACCTACCACATCTCTCCCGGAGCACCTGGGCGGTGAGCGTAACTGGGACTACCGCTATTCATGGCTCCGAGACGGAGCATGGACCGTGGGCATTCTTTACCGGTTGGGAGACCCGCATGAGGGCCAGGCATTCGTCCGGTGGCTGACGCAGCAGTGTTGGCTTGGCGTGGAGCAAATGCAGATTCTCTATGGGATCCACAGTGAGAGCAGCCTTCATGAGACGACGCTGGACCATCTAGAAGGGTACCAAGGCTCTCAACCGGTACGTGTGGGAAACGAGGCAGCTTACCACCGGCAACTGGACGTGTACGGAGAGATGGCCTTCAGCTTGGCCACCTACCACAAATTTACGGGTCGTTTGCCCAAGGGCGGCTGGAAACTGTTGCGCCTTCTAGCTGACTTAGCGTCAACCACATGGCACACAAAGGACCGGAGCATCTGGGAGGTACGCGGAGCGGAGCAGCATTTTGTGTATTCCAAGATCATGTGTTGGGTGGCGTTGGATAGAGCGATTCATATAGCGGAAGCTGATAACCACCGTGCTCCCATTGCGTTATGGCGCGCAGAGGCGGACAAGGTTAAGGCGGAGATACTGGAAAAGGGGTGGTCTGAGGAAAAGCAGAGCTTTGTGCAGCACTATGACACTGACGCCGTGGATGCCAGCGCCCTCATCATCCCCTTTGTAGGCTTCTTGCCTCCTGACGACCCACGTATCCGCTCCACCGTCCACCGCATAATTCAGGAGCTTTCCAACGGAGCGTTCGTCACGCGTTATCTGACTGATGAGACGGACGACGGTCTTGAGGGCGATGAAGGCGCCTTCATTATCTTGAGTTTTTGGCTCATCGGCGCGTTACTATCCATAGGGGAAACTGAGGAAGCAACCTGGCGCTTCAAAGCCTTGACTGCCCACGCAAATCACCTGGGCCTCTTTGCGGAGATGGTGGACACAGCCACCGGCAAAGCGCTTGGCAACTTTCCTCAAGCCTTCAGCCACATAGGCTTCTTGCATACCGCCATAAACCTTGGCCGTGTACTTCAGGCTGAGGGTTCTGACGAGCTTCCAGGCTAACGACTGTGTTCCCTACTTGCCTTTGAACTCTGGCTGGCGCTTCTCTAAGAACGCTTGAACTGCCTCTTTATGGTCCTCAGACCGCCTTGCAAGCTCCTGCGCGGAATGGGCCAATTCCATGCTCTCCCGCATGTCCAAGCCCATGGACTTATTCACCAGATACTTGGTCAGTGACATTGCATACGTCGCACCGCTGGCCATGCGCTTCGCAAGCTCATGAGCATTGGGCATGAGTTCATCGTGAGGGTACACCCTGCTGACCAGGCCAATGCGGTAGGCTTCTGCCGCGTCCAGCCTCTCACCGGTGTACTGCATCAGAAACGTCTGGCTTAGACCAATCAACCGTGGAAGCTGCCATGCACTGCCGTCGCCAGGGACAAGTCCCATGCGCACGAAAGTCTCGGATAACTGCGCTTGGTCAGACGCCAGCCGGACGTCACATGAGAGCGCCAGCCCCAAACCCAAGCCCATGGCGTGGCCGTTAATCGCTGCAATGGTTGGCTTTTGAATTTCTTGGATGCGCAACGGCAGCACAGAGCCTGACAGAGAGCCTTGAGCTTGGCCTGCGTCTTTCTTGTATCCCAGCTGATGTTCCATCTTGCCCCACGGAAGCTGTGGAGGCTCCCCCCCTTCGGCACCATGGCTCTCAATAACCTGGTTAAAGACTCTGATATTGGCGCCAGCACAGAAGGAAGGGTCTTTGCCGGTAAGCAACAGCACCTTGTCATCAGGCTCACTGTCAAACCGGTCAAACTCCTCTAATAGCTCAGACACCATCTCCGGGCGGATGGCGTTACGCGCGGTAGGATCGTCCAGCGTGATGGTCAGAACTCCGTTTTCTCTGTCGGCATGAATGTATTGATGGGCCACGGTACACCTTGATTTTGGGATCGCTATAGAAGCCGGTCTACTATAGAGGAAAGGCCATATCAGCGTAAACGAGGGATAGCCAGTGCGACGGAATCCGCTTAGAATGTAACTTGCCACTGTGGACACGGGCTAGCAGCATAGCTACACTGGTGCAGCAAACGGTTCGGAATTACGTACTCCAGTTTATTGTAAGGAACACAAGCGACCCCACAATGGCAAGCACGCTATCTGCCCCATCTTCCAATGTCTCACAGGTCCTCTCAAACATTCCACCTGGCCCCCATCCCCTGGGTAAACAGGAATACACCGAACTCTACCAATTGGTAAAGCAACGTGGCCTCTTAGACAAGCAGCCCAAGTTTTATGTCTACAAAATTGTCTCTTCCCTAGGGCTCCTGGCCGCCAGTCTCGCCATCATGGCCACAGTGGACATCCTCTGGGTGCAATTGCTCAACGCTGTCTTGATGAGCGTGGCCTTTGCACAAATTGCCTATCTTGGCCACGACTCCGGGCACCAACAGATGTTCAGCACCCTACGAAAGAACGACGCCATGCTAATGGCAGTGAACTTTCTGACAGGGCTTGACCGTAGTTGGTGGATTGACAAACACCACCGGCATCACCGGCGCCCCAATGACGCAACCTTTGACCTGGACATCAACCTGCCGTTCTTCGCCTTCACTGATGACCAGGCCACAAGCAAGTCAGGCCTGCTCCGGTTCATAGTGAAATACCAGGCGTTCTTCCTTTTTCCGCTAATGCTCTTTGAAGGTTTTAGCCTTAGAACTGATAGCACCTCGTACCTGCTCAAAGGGAAGAACATAAAGTATATGGCATTGGAAATGTTCGCCGTGGTAACGCACCTCGCGGCGTATTTTGCCATTCTGTTCTACCTGCTGGACACCTGGACGGCGGTGAGTTTCTTTGTTGTTCATCACGTGGTTTGGGG
>JAQBVZ010000075.1 GCA_027625205.1 Chloroflexota bacterium | reverse complement strand
CTTTTGCAGCCCCACGTTACTAACCTGCTTGACCCTTCAATGAACACGCATGCGATAGTCGCTGGTATCATCGGCGACCAACCCTCCCTATACGCCAAGAGCCCTTCAATTTGGAACGCAGCATTCGCTGACCTAAGCATTGACGCCATCTACATTCCTTTTGATGTGCCGTCTGCCCAACTTCCCGGTCTGATTAACGCCCTCCGTGAGTGTCGGGCGTACGTGGGAGGGAATGTGACCGTCCCGCACAAGCTAGCCGTTATGGACTTGCTGGACCAGGTGGACCCGTTAGCTGTGCAAATAGGTGCGGTGAACACCATTCGGCGGACCCAGGATGGGCGCCTGGTGGGCTACAACACTGATGCTAGCGGCGCGGTCAAATCACTGACGATGCCTTCACTCTGGCAGCCTGAGCCCTTTATGGAAGCTCTGTCAGGTAAGAGAGTGCTCCTCATTGGCGCTGGAGGTGCGGGTAGGGCGGCAGCGTTCGCTTTGGCCAGAGAACTTGGCAGCGATGGGAGAATCTACATTGCCAACCGTTCACTTGCCCATGGGAGCCAACTTGCTGACCAGGTAAACGCGGTGTATGGCAATGCTCAGGCGGTGGAAGAATACGTTCCCCGTGATGTATTGGCAGACGTTGACCTTGTCATAAACAGCTCTACAAAAGGACAATCTGGACTGCGACACCTGGACGATGACATGGTCACATGTCTTGAACCTTATTCTGCGTTGGCGCCTGCCGCTCCGGCTGTATTGGCCGAGGCCCAGTACCCAGACCACACCAGTCTCTACGACGCGTGGTACCGGGCATCCGCGCCTGATATCACGCGCAACCTTGCGGCGTCAGATGAGGCGATGCTTCAGGTTCGGTCACAGGCGAGGTTCTTCGATATGGTGTACGCGCCGCTGGAAACGCCCATGCTCTTGCAGGCAAGACTCAAGGGGCATGTCACGGTCAATGGGAAAGGGATGAATATCATGCAGGCAGTTGATGCATTTGTCTCAATTGTTTTGGAAGACTACTTCAGAAGTAAGGGCTGGAATGAGCAACAGTCTTTTGAAGTAGTCCAGAAATCTATGGCTGTCGCATGGTAATGGTGAGCAATGTCAGCGTGAATGAGGTCCATCAACTGTGACTAATGCAGTGGTAACGGGCGGAGCCGGGTTTATAGGGTCGCATGTTGTGGCGTATCTGGTGGATCAAGGCTGGGACGTGACCGTAGTGGATAACCTGGCCACTGGAGATGCCGCCAGGGTACATCCGAAGGCTACGTTGACACAGGCCAGCATCACGGACGCCTCAGCCATGGGCCCACTGCTCCAAAACGCAGAATACGTCTTTCACCTTGCGGCGTTGCCCCGGATCCAACCCTCTTTTGATGACCCGGTGGGCCATGAAGAGGTGAATGTGGTGGGCACCATTCGCTGCCTGGAGGCAGTGAAGGGCAGCTCTCGGTTAAAAAAGTTCGTACTCGCCAGTTCATCCGCATGCTATGGAAACCCGGATGAGGTCCCCACGTCTGAGTCTGCAACTATCTCCTGCCTCAGTCCCTATGCGCTCCAAAAGTACGCAGCGGAGCAATATACGCTCATACTGGGAGAGCGGTTTGATATCCCCGTGGTGAGTCTCCGGTACTTCAATGTGTACGGGCCGGGCTCCTTTAACCCTAAGAATCCCTTCAACGCATACTCTTCAGTGGTAGGCGTCTTCCATGAAAAGATGAAGGCTGGTCGGCCACTGACTATCACCGGAGACGGGTCTCAGGAGCGGGACTTTGTGCATGTTGATGACGTGGCCCGTGCAAACTACATGGCGGCAACAAAAGCGGCAGCAGGCAGCGTCTACAACGTTGGCTCAGGGATAACGGTCTCCATCAATGAGCTGGCCCATTACTTTGGCGGGCCCGTTGAGCATATCCCAGAGCGCCAAGGAGAGGCGCTTGTCACCCACGCTAACGTATCCAAGATAACAACGGAACTTGGGTGGAAGCCTGAGATATCAATGGCGGAGGGAATCGTCTCGCTCAGCAACTGAGACTCTGATTAAGTGGACTACGTAAGGCTGGGGATGCATATTGGAGTTGTTCACCCAGGTAGGGTGATGAGCTTGCACGTTACACAGGAGCCGGATGCTGCCCACTTACGGCCCTAGGACGGTCAGCCCAATCTGATAGAGATCGTTGACCTGGCTTGCATCTAATGCCGCGGTTGCCACTCATCTCAAGTCAACCGTACAGCTACGCCGGCTGTTTGGCGCAGTGGTGCTGGACGGCGCTGACGTCATAACGCGCGGCACGGAGGCGGAGCTCAACCGCTGGTATGACAAGGTGCATGTGCCGGACGTGGCCGCGACAGGAGTGTTCAAGGTGGGGAACCGGTTTCAGGCATTGGAGGAAACGCCAGGCCAGCCTCGGTTCGTGAACCTGTGGGAAACAGAGATTGAGGCCATCTCGCAAATATTTGAGCGCTTGAAGCCCTACGCACAGGCGTGGCGGCAAAAGGGCAGACGCTGGGAGGGACGTGTCGTATCCTGGCGCGGCGCATACCGGCTGATAACGTCAATGGCCGCTAACCAACCCATCGTGAGATAGAGTAGTCCATGGCTGAATTAATACACCCCACTGACCCATCACGACTCCAATGGCAGATGACCATGGGAGAATTCTTGGACCAGGCTGCTGCCCGTAGCCCGGACAAGGTATGGCTCCACTGGAGCAACCAGCGCATCACCTACGCAGGCTTCCAAGAAGGCACCAAGAAGGCGGCGGGTCTGTTCAAGTCGCTTGGCGTGGGCAGGGGCGACACTGTCTGCGTGTTCCTGCCCAACGGCCCGGAATTCCTGACGTGCTGGTTTGGCCTCGCCCGTCTGGGCGCGCTCTGCGTGCCCATCAACACCGCATACAAGCGTGATGAGGCGGCGTATCTGGTTGAGAACGCAGGCGCCAAAATGCTGATCGCCCATGAATCCCTCATGGAGGTGGCAGAGGCATTGCATCAAGGAATGTCCACGCTTGAGCACTACGTCAGAGTCGGTGCTGACACGCCAGAAGGCTGGCTGGATTTCTCAGGCGCGCTGGCTAAAGCACAGCCAGTTGCTGAACTGCCGGGAGTCGTCCCGCAGGACGGCTCCATGTTGGTCTACACCTCTGGCACCACGGGCAGGCCTAAGGGCGTCATTGTCACGCATGAAATGTACGTTGCCTCCGGGCAGGGGTTTGCTACATGGACTCAGGCCACTGAGAACGACAATTTTTTCACCTGCCTGCCACTGTTCCACGCCAATGCGCAGTACTACTCCACCATGGGCTCTCTGGCAGCGGGGGCCAGCATAATCATGGACGGTTCAGTGCGTCGCAGTTCTGGGAGCAAGTGGGTGCCAGCGGGGCCACCATTGTTAACTTCATCGGCATGATGCTGCCGGTGCTACTCAAGCAGCCGAAGGTAGAGGCGGAGCGAGCTCACAAGGTACGACTCTTCTATGGGTCGCCGTCGTTCCCGTTGGAGACCTTGGCGGAGTTCGAGGCGCGGTTCAACACCACGCTTATCATTGGGTTTGCACTGACTGAATCGTGTTACGGCACCATTGAACGTATCGGTCAGCCGCACCGGAGCGGCACCGCCGGTCAGCCACGGTGGCACCCTGACCGACGCTTCAAGAACGAGCTACGCATCGCTGGCGACCGGGGTGAACCGGTCGACAGTGGCGCCGTTGGCGAGATTCTGTTGCGAAGCCCTGCGGTGTTGCCCGGCTACTGGCAGGACCCTGAGCGCACGGCTGAAGCGCTGCAGGACGGCTGGCTCCACACCGGCGACCTCGGCTGGGTGGACGGCGATGGTTATCTGTACTTCATGGACCGCCAGAAGGACGTCATCCGCAGGCGGGGTGAGAACATCTCCTCCCAGGAGGTGGAGTCCATCATTAAGGAGCATCCGAAAGTGGCGGACTGCGCTGCGGTGCCTGTACCGGCTGAGTTGGGGGAGGAGGAGGTCAAGGTGTATGTGGTGCTCCAGCCTAACGTCACGCTGCCGGCTGAAGATGTCATCTATTGGTGTGCGGACCGCCTTGCCCGCTTCAAGGTGCCACGCTACGTGGAGTTCCGCGATGACCTCCCGCGCACGCCCACCATGCGCGTGCGAAAAGACGTTCTGCGAGCGGAGTCCAAAGAGGCTAACTCAGGTGTCTTTGATCGAGAGGCTTGAGGAACTCCGGAAGATGTTGCGTGAATCGCCCCTGAATGGCAGTTGGTCTTGCAGTATCCGCCTCGCAGCGCTTGCCATCTGGCTCGTGGTGATAGTCTACCGGGCAACCGGTGCCGGGTCGATTATGTCATGGACGATTCGGAATATGGTATGCGGTAGATTCGCTGCCGAGCAGAAGCTGCAATAGCCAAACCGGTCCATGCGTTGCGACCTGCTCGGAGAGCGTGAGGCATGGCGCGCTGTTTGCTCCTCACACGGTTGCCCTCGAGCGGGTGATGGCAGGAACAACCAACACTCTAGTTTTGAACACACTCAATTGGTGTGTCGAAAATGATGCCAATTGAAACCCTGCTGTCTACGAGTGCAATAGTGCGAAAACTCACAGTACCGACGCCCGGTTGGGTGCACAGGACACCGCTCGAATCCCTCACCCGAACACCGGGTTGCATGGTTGGCGGTTGCGCACCGAAGAGCGAGTCGTAGAGGCTGAGGGCTTCGATGCTGATGGGCTCGGTGGCCGTGAGGTTCGTGTACGTGAAGCCATCACGGTTGTTGGAGTCGTCGCCGTGGGTGTGATTGAACTCCGTCCAACTCCTCAGTTCAATGTCCGTCCCGACACCCTGCGGCCCATCGATGTCCCCGCTCATACCGACTTGTACGCCCACGGTGTGCCAGGACAGGGTTCCCAACTCTGTAACCTCGAACTCCACCCGTATGCGGTCGGAGCCTCGCTGTCGACTTGTTACGACGCCCCCAACGGGACCAATCAGGCCGTTGGGCATGGTGGTGACGATCGCGATACCCGGAGTCCCAGTCCCTGCTTGCTCACCCAACTCTGCAGCCGATAGGTCAAGGGTCACGTAGATGGGTTGATGCAGCGTCAGACCCGCGGGTTCAATCGTATACCCGACGGCCTCTCCCCCGACGATCGCTCGTATTTGACCCGGCAATGCCTCTCCGTCAAGCCGCTGAATCGTCATGATCGTGTCTTCAGGGAGTGTCCCGGGCACCATATGGAGCTGGAGGCGACCATCGGCGCTCACGACCCGCCCTCCCTCGAACGCGA
>JAQBVZ010000074.1 GCA_027625205.1 Chloroflexota bacterium | reverse complement strand
CACCAGGCTGGGATGGACTACAATGAAAGTTTCTGACGTGGGGTACGCACACCCCTTGGACGTCTCCCAGCATTCATCTGAATACGCTGGCTCTTCTAAGACCGTCATGTCCAGCCCCGCCACTGGACTGAAAGCCCCCCATACGTAGCCCAACCACGGTTCGCCTTTCCTGTACGCGTCCTCTAGGTCAGCAAAATAGGCTGCCCTAGAGCCAAGGTCCGTCAGCGCAACCGCGTCCTAAAGCCCATAGGCCACCACCTTTTCTGTGTTGACCGTCTGGCACTGCCACTCCACGAGGCATGTGATCAGGCGCGCCTTGCCGTTGCTGTCGGGTGTCTCAAATACCCCCATGTGGTCCGCCAAGTCATCGACAGACCGCAAGCCAGGGTTCTGCTCAATCACGTACGTTGGCACCACGAACATGCTGCGCCAGGTGTCATCCAAGCTCTTGCCTGCGAGCACCACCTGTTTTTTGGCAATTGCCTCATCCCACCACGCTTGCTGGTTGGGCAGCCAGACCTCCATGGTTATATGCGTGTCGCCGTTCTGCAGGCCCGCCTGCAAACTCACAGCGTCACCCGCAACGGTGCTTACGGGATAGCCGTACCCGTTCTCCACAATGAACATCGCAATCCGGTTCTGGACTTGTGCGCTGTTCCAATTCAAGTCGGAGAAAATGATGGGGTCCGTCTTGGCTCCGCTGCAGGCCGCTGCCAGCACCGGCAAGGCAGTCAGTACAAACAGGAAAGAAAGCAATCGTTTGAAAGACATAGACCTGTTATTCATTATATGTACGCGTAATTACGCCACGCCAGTATAGTCCGCGCCAATGCTGCATTGCTCTCCTCTGCCCTATCAGTTTGACGCTCATACGGGCGACTCCTATATACTCAGCCACCTTACGAGCCTTGACGACCCTTAGGAGGAAACCTCGTGCCTACAGCGCTCATTGACGGCATTGCAACCAACTATGAAGTCCGCGGCTCCGGCCCTCCCCTGCTCATGCTCTCTCCCGGCGGGTTTGATGGCGCGTTGGCAAAGTGGACCACCCTGGGTGTATACAGCCGCATCCTCCCCATGGAGCACCTGCCTCAGCGGTACACGTGCATTCTTTTCGACCGCCGGGAGTCCGGTGAATCCGGCGGCCACGTGGAGCGCATCACCTGGGAAAAGTACGCGGACCAGGCCAAAGGGCTAATGGACCACCTGAACATTGACAGAGCTCACTTGATAGGTGGATGCATGGGCTGCTCCCCTGAGATTACTTTTGCCGTCAAGTATCCATACAGGGTCAAGAGCATGGTGGTGTACTGGCCCACCGGCGGTGCACGGTGGCACATCTCCGGCCAAAGGCGCTTCACAGACCACCTCAGCTACATCCAGAGCAACGGCCTGGACGGAGTGGTGGCCCTGGCCAAGGAGAAGGGAAGCTTTGGAGAGGACTCCCGCTGTGGCCCCTGGGCGTCGGTCATTGCCACTAATGAGTCCTTCGCCAAGGAATTCGCTGCCATGGGCGTAGAGCGGTATAAGTCACTGGTCACGCTGATTGGCCGGACCCTTATCGATAGAGACACCGTACCGGGCGCGGAGCCAGAGGAGTTGCTTGAGGTCCAGGTGCCAACACTAATCATCCCCGGCCATGATGAAAATCATGCCACCTCAGCTGCCCGATACCTGGAAGAAGTCCTGCCCCAAGCAAAATATTGGGACGTGCCCATTGCAGAACAGACCGCTGAGGCCGTCTGGAAGCGCGTGCCCGAGTTCCTGGACGCGGTTGAAGCCTCTTCGTAGGCGCAACCTAATCAATACCATATCCAAAGAGGACGCTTATGCCATCACTGGATGCCCTTGAACAGCCCGCAGCTTCCGGGACCACTGACGCGGTCATGGTGCTCATGCACGGCGTTGGAGGTGCAGGTGAGCGCATGATGGGATTGGCCAACGCACTGGCCAAGACCTTTCCCAACGCCCATTTCTACGCCCCCAACGGCCCCATACCTTACGTGGCAGGCTCTGACCCCAAGAACACGGGCGCCAGCACGGAACCGGAGCCTGGACGCTACCAATGGTACGTCCGCACCTCAGAGCAAACGCGGCAAGAGGGCCTTTACGCAGTTGCTGAACCCTTGAACGCCTTCATTGCTGAATCCCTTGCCGTGCACGGCCTGAATGAATCCCGGTGCGTTGTCATTGGCTTCTCCATGGGGGCCATCACAGCGCTCAACGTGATGCCTCGGCGCGGTGCACCCATCGGCGCCTTCGTCGCTCATAGTGGCTACCTTTTTTCGCCAGACTCGCTCGCCATCCGGACGCGACAGAAGGAGCGCTTCCACGCGGAGGTCGTCAGCAAAACGCCTGCGTGCCTTATCCATGGGCTTAAGGACACCACCCTCCCCTGGCAGACCATGCACGAAGCTGCCCTTACCTACGAAGAGGCGGAGATATCGACAGAGCTGCACCTGCTCGGCGGACTGGGCCACGCAATGGACCACCGGAGCATCTTCATCATTGAGGCATTCATTACCCGGCATCTCTACGCTGACCCCTCTGTTGACGTGGAAAAGGCGGACCGTTTGCTTCCAGGGCTGCGCCAATAATTCTGTTCTTAGTACGTAAGGCCGTTGACACGTGCATGGGGCAGTCCTAGTATTCATCCCGTACCAATGACCCTGGGGGCATGGGTGGGTCTGTCGTGGCCTGTGCGGTCGCTCACCAGTTATCCTTCGTTTAGGAGAAAACCATGGGAATCTTGAAAGCACTCACCAAGGTGAGAGGCGGCTATCCCGGCGGCTGGCGTGAGTACGCCCGCGGTTACAAGAAGGACGGGGTTGACCCGTTTGATCAGCCCGTTAGCCCAGATGACCGGCGCAGCCAAATTCCCGCCTTGGGCTACCCTGAGTACTGGTACCCTGCGGTTCCAGACAAGGACGTTAGCTGGAAGAAGCCTGTGGGCCTGCGTCTGCTTGGTACAGATGTCACTCTCTTCCGCGACAAGAGCGGCCAGGTGCAAGCGCTTTGGGATTATTGCCCACACCGTGGCGTCTACCTCTCATGGGGAGACTGCTTCTGGAAGGGCTATCTGAGTTGCCCGTACCACGGCGCAACCTTTGATGGTGATGGCGAATGCGTGGAGTTCATTACGGAAGGCCCTGACTCTAAAATGGTGGGCCAGCTCAAAGCAAAGAAGTTTCCCACCGCCACCCTGAAAGGCCTGGTTTTCATCTGGATGGGTGAAGGTGAACCCGTCCCGCCTGAAGAGGACCTCCCTCCAGAGTTCTTTGAGGGTGAGACCACCCTGGTACTCAACACCCTTCGCTACTGGCACTGCAACTGGATGATTGGCCTGGAGAACCAGAGCGACTCTCATAACTGCTTCTGGGTTCACCGGAATTCCTTGTTGCAGCTCCGCAGCAGGACTGGGGGCCGTGCCCGCACGCCTCTGGGATACCGCAGTGAGCGCGTGAATGACAAGGCCACTATTCCTCTCCGTGGTGCTGAGCAGTACTACTTTGAGGACGGCAAGATGCCCTACAAGCTTTACTACCCCAGAGCCCAAGCCTACTGGCCCTTGCACAGTTGGCGGCTCCTCTGGACGTGGTTCTTTGAGTTCTTTGACAAGCGCAACACCAACCGTGAGCGGTTTGACACCCCAGAGGAATGGAGGGGCATGCGCCTGCCCGGTATGCACCGCCTCTACTTTGGCGGCCCAAGCGCCATGTACACCCGCTGGTGTATTCCCGTGGATAAGGATCTCACTCGTGTGGTCTACTTCCGCTCCATGCGCATTCCCACCAAACTGGGCAGGATATGGGAGACCGTGACCTACAAGCTCTACCGTAACTGGGTTGCGCACTACAACTTCTCAGACCAGGACTATGACGCCATGCGGTCCACACGGTACCAGTACCCGGAGTATCTCTCCGCCACTGACTCCCACGTGGTAGCCCAGCGGCGCCTGATGACCGACTACGCCCGTGGCGGTGAGAAGTTCAAGACGGTTGAAGTCGCGAAAGAGACCACCGCAGAGAAGCTGGTGGCCGACTACAACAATCAAGTGGCTGCGATGAAGCCTGAAGTGGCAGCAGGCACATCCAGGCTCATGGCTGGCAGCACCAGGCCAGTGACCTCAGACATGGCAGGTGAGCAGGGCGACAAAGACAACGTGGTCTAGAGACCACCGTCCAGCTATTTAGTCTACGTAAAGAGGCGCCCCGGTTTAATCGGGGCGCCTCTTCTTTTACATACGTTTCGCGCACTGCTCTAAGGCACTCGTGCGCCGCCAGCCACCGGCATGATGTGGCCGGTAATAAAGGAGGAGTCCTCACTGGCAAAGAACGTGATGGCAGCGGCAAGCTCTTCAGACTTCCCTCGGCGCTTCATGGGGATGTCTAACATGAAACGGTCCGCCATGTCCTTGAACCACTGCTTTTCCTGTTCAGTGGGTTCCCCCGAGTTGGGGTTGCGAGGCGTGACGCGGTCATCAGCCCCCGTAGTGTGAGGTGCAACGCAGTTCACCCGTACGCCGTAGTCCGCCAGCTCCAGCGCCAGGGACGTGGTGATGGCAAAAACGCCACCTTTAGAGGAGGCGTAAGGCACTCGGTAAATGCCCCGTGGTGAGTTGGAGCCAATGTTGACTATCGACCCTGACCGCTGCTCAATCATGTACGGCAATATCGCATGGCAGCACCACATGGTGGGCCAGAAGGTCTTATTCACCTCCGTAATGATTTGTTCCTTGTCGTACTCCCAATAGGGCCGGGCCCAGATGGTGCCGCCCACATTGTTAACCAATACGTCTATGCGGCCATACGCCTCTTTTGCTTTGGCCATGAGGTCTTCAGCCCCTTCAAGCTCTCTCAGATCTCCTATCCAAGCCATTGCCTCCGCGCCATGAGCGCGCAATTCCGCCACCACTTTGTTGGCGGTCGCTTCCACAATGTCAGCCACAACAACGGTGCCGCCCTCAGCCGCAAACCGCCTAGCCGTGGCACTGCCAATGCCCTGGCCAGCGCCGGTCACGATACAAATTTTGCCTTGCAACCGCCTGCCTCCTGCTGCTTGCGGGTCCAGCGCATCAAGGTCAGCCATGGTCTTCCCTCCTCCTTGGTCATATAACAGGTCTTTCAACGTCGGGCAGTATAGCTGCTCCTTCAGTCCATTCCCATAACAGCCATAGCATGGCTGGCTTGCCAAAAACATTGGTGGCTCGTAGCCTTTGTGCGCTCCACGCCACCGGCTCCCAATAAACTTATGTTTGAACTTGAAGTAACCACAATCGTCGTAGGGCGAGCCGTTTTCTTCGTGGCGG
>JAQBVZ010000073.1 GCA_027625205.1 Chloroflexota bacterium | reverse complement strand
CTTCAGCACCCCCCCCGCCCTGGACGTGGTCATGGAACGGCTCATGGCGGCTTACCCCGCGTGCCTGGTTTTCGCTATTGGCCAGGGCAACTCCACCTTCCTTGGGGCCACCCCGGAACAGCTTGTATCGCTTGATAAAGGGCACGTCTCCGTGACGTGCTTGGCGGGCTCCGCGCCCAGGGGCGCCAATGTTGAGCAAGATGAGGTGATGGGGAACGAGTTGCTGGAGAGGCATAAGGACCAGCGTGAGCACGCCTACGTGGTCCAGGCGGTGCGCGAATCCCTATCCGGCCTCTGTGCTGACGTGACGTATGACCACCAGCCAGGGCTTCTCAAGTTGCCTTCAGTTCAGCACCTGTCCACGCACTTCAGCGCTACCGTCTCCGCCGACACTCATGTGCTTGACCTGGCTCAAGCGTTGCACCCAACGCCCGCCGTTGGCGGCACGCCGCGCAATAAGGCCATGGAGGCCATCAGGACAATTGAAAGGGCCGACCGAGGCTGGTATGCCGCACCTGTGGGCCACATAGGCGCATCGGGTGACGGCGAGTTCGGCGTCGCTATACGCTCCGCCCTTATGCAAGGCAACAAGGCGCTCCTGTACGCGGGAGCGGGCATCGTTGAAGGCTCTGAGCCCGACCTTGAACTGGCCGAAGTCGAGCTGAAGCTGAACGCCATGCGCTCTGTGCTGGCTGGAGACGACTGATGACGTACGAGAACCGCAATTACGCCTTTGCGGAGACCTTCGTGGAAGAGCTGGCCCGCTCAGGGCTGCGGCATGTCTGCATCTGCCCTGGGTCACGCTCCACGCCGGCGGCTATCGCTTTTGCACGGCACACAGGCATCAAGAAGTGGCACCACCTGGATGAACGGTCAGCTTCATTCTTTGCCCTGGGCATTGCCAAGTCGCTAGGAGAGCCCGTGGCGGTGCTGAGCACGTCCGGGACCGCCGGAGCCAATTTCCACCCCGCTGTCATAGAGGCCCGCTACAGCAATGTGCCGTTGATTGCCATCACGGCGGACCGGCCACCAGAACTTTGGGAGTGGGGCACGCCCCAGACCATGGACCAGACCAGCCTTTTTGGCAACCACGCCAAATGGTCGGTCGCCATGCCTCCACCTGAATCCACGCCTGCCTTGGTGCGTTACGTCCGTGCGCTTGCGGCGCGCGTCTACGCCACTGCCGCTGAATCACCAGCGGGGCCCGTCCACGTAAACATTCCTTTCCGTGACCCCTTGTCACCTCAGCAGGTGCCAGCCGACCAGCAGTTGTTGATAGGGGAGGCGTCGCTTGGAGTGGACAGCGATATTCCCTACACCCGCGTAGTCAGCGGCAGCGTGGCCCCTGACCCAGTAGCCGTCCAGCGCATCGCTGGAGAACTCGGCCGCGTGGAGCGAGGGGTTATCGTCTGCGGGCCGCAGCTTCCGGCCAGCCTCGCACCATCAATCGTGGCACTGGCGGAGCGGTTGGGCTACCCCGTGCTGGCCGACCCTCTCTCACAGGTGCGAGCGGGGTCGCACAGCCTAAGCAATGCCATAGATACCTACGACCTCTTCCTGCGAGACGAATCGCTGACCCAAGGACTCGCCCCTGAGGCAGTCATACGGTTCGGCGCGTGGCCCACCAACCGGCCGCTGATGAGCTTCCTTAAAAGTCACCGTTCCGCCCGTCACATCCAGATTGGCGTTAGTGGCTGGATCGACCCGGCGCACCTGAATACCGACGTCATCCGGGCGGACCCTGCATTGGTCTGCGAGGCGCTCCTGGCAGACTTGCCGCAACCTGACCATGATTCCCAGTGGCTACAGCGGTGGCAGGCACTCCGTGACGCCACCCGGACGGCCATTCACACACAACTGCCCGGCATGGGAGAGCTTTTTGAAGGCAAGCTCTTCGCAGAATTAGGGGCGCTGCTGCCGGAGGGGGCCGCCCTCTTTGCGGGCAACAGCATGCCTGTACGCGACATGGACACCTATTTCCCCGTCACTCCAAAGGCAGTGCGCATTGAAAGTAACCGAGGCGTCAACGGCATCGACGGCGTGGTGTCGACAGCGCTGGGGTTTGGCGCTACGTGGCCCGGCAGGCTTGTGCTGGTCATTGGCGACGTCTCCTTCTACCACGACATGAACGGCCTGCTGGCGGCCCAGCGTTACGGCATGGACGCGACAATTATCATCATCAACAACGATGGCGGGGCGATATTCTCGTTTCTGCCACAGCACAATTACCCTGAGCATTTCGAGGAGCTTTTCGGAACACCCCACGGGCTGACCTTCAAGCCCGCCGCTGACCTGTACGGCCTGCCCTACACAAAAGCGGACTCCTGGGATGCATTCCAGGCCGCCGTGACTGCCAGCTTCGCCACCAACGGCACCAGCATCATTGAGGTGCCGGGCGACCGCGATCGTAACCTGGCGCTTCACAGAGAGGTGTCGGAGTCGGTGCTGGCCTCAGTTCGAGAGCAGACTGCACACGCTACGAGGGGCTGAGGAAACGGCGCATGCCACAACTCGCAATCAACGGCGTTACGCTGAATGTGCAGGTCGCGGGCCAAGGCCCCGCGCTTGTGGCCCTTCACGGCTTCACGGGCAGCGCTGCCACTTGGCATCCGTTAGTTCAGGCTATTAGCAGCGAGTACGCGGTCATCGCCATCGACATCCTTGGTCACGGTGCGTCGGCGAAGCCAATTGAGCCCTCGCGGTACGCCATGGAACGCACCATAGAAGACCTGTTGGGCGTGCTGGACGCGCTGAGCATTCCCACTGCCCACTGGCTGGGTTACTCCATGGGCGGGCGGATGGCCCTCAGCCTGGCCCTGGCCGCGCCGGAGCGGTGCAATTCTCTGGTCTTGGAAAGCGCTTCGCCAGGTATCGCAGACGCAGACGAGCGCACGAAGCGCATCGCCGGTGACGAATCGCTGGCAGGCATGCTTGAGCGCGATGGCATTGAGCGTTTCGTGGACTATTGGGAGGCCCTGCCGCTGTGGGCGAGTCAAGGGCGATTGGCTGAGGATGTGCGGAAGGCGCTCAGAGAACAGCGATTGACCAACGACCCTGTTGGCCTTGGTGGAAGCCTACGAGGCGTTGGCTCAGGTACGCAGCCCTACGTGGGCGACGCACTACCCAGTCTAGCGATGCCTGTCTGTTTCGTTGCTGGCGAGGACGACGCCAAGTACGCAGAGGTGGCACAGTCGATGGCGAGGGCCGTCCCAGAGGGCCGCGCCGTGGTGACGCCAAACGCAGGCCACGCCGTTCACTTAGAGCAGCCGGATATCTTTCATGCAACCGTCAGGGAGTTTCTGAATGCCTACAGTCCCGCCCAAGCCAGTTAGGCGGTCGTGGAGCCTTTAATGCCTATGCTGTACCTCTCCAACGCCGCCATATCAACCTCCGCGCCCAAGCCAGGGCCGCTGGGGATTGCGAACGCACCGTTGACCGGCACAAGCGGCGCCGCAAGCAAATCGTGCTCCAACAGGCTGGCAGTCGCCAGGCCGCACGCAAGCATATCAGCGGGGCCGCAGGCCGCCAGATGGAGCGCCGCCGCAACCCCGACGCCTGACTCCAGGGACGACGTGACCACGCTGCGGCAGCCACGCTCTATAGCGAGGCGCATGATGGCTACACTAGACTGTAGACCACTCACCGCCGCTGGCTTCACAACCAGCACGTCTGCTGCATTGGCGTCGAGGAGTTTGCGTGCCGAGTCCACGTCAACAACCGCTTCGTCGGCAGCAATGGGCACCGAGACGGCGCGGCGAACAGTCGCAAGACCCGCTACGTCGCCAGGTGCGACAGGCTGCTCCACGTACTCTAAGTTGAACCGCTCCAGGCGAGAAAGGCGTTCCACGGCCTCATCAGCGCTCCACGCCCCGTTGGCGTCGGCACGGAGCGTCACGTTTGGACCAACCGCGGCCCGCACCGCATCAAGCAACGCCTCATCACCCTGGGGC
This sequence comes from Chloroflexota bacterium, assembly GCA_027625205.1. GTDB lineage: Bacteria > Chloroflexota > Dehalococcoidia > Lucifugimonadales > Australimonadaceae > JAQBVZ01. The sequence goes on along the minus strand of JAQBVZ010000073.1, from coordinate 1,362 downwards.
GTCGTCCCACCAACCTTGACCTTCACGCAGGCGAAGCCCTGGGCAACCGCCTCTGACGCCTGTCGCACCGCCTCTGCGATGTCATCCACGGCGATGGTCGCGTTCACGGTGATGGGCCGGGGGTTGCCGCCCAGAAGCGCCGCCAACGGCAGTCCTTTGGCTTTGCCAAGCAGGTCATACAGCGCCGTCTCAAGGCCGAATGCAAGTACGCCGTCCGCCCGTGACCAGGCAGACTCACGAAAGGCCTCGTCGACTGTGAGGCCCACCAGGACTGGAGCAGTCGCGACCAGCAACGCCGCTATCGCAGCGACCTCCGCGTGGCTACCAGCGCCCACGGGGGAAGCCTCGCCAACACCGGTTGCTCCGTCGCTCATGGTGACAAACAGCAGCAGGCCGTACCGGTCGCCAGCCACGCCCTGGGATGTCGCAAAGGGCCGCTTGAAAGGCACGCGGAAGCCCCTCCACTCAATACGTTCTATGCGCTGCGTCTCTGCCATCATGCCGTCCATTATGGCGGCCAGACGGGGGCCGGACAACTCACCAGCAGGAGGTCACGCATGAGCGGCCCGCTAAACGACATCACCGTGCTGGACGTGAGTCGCGTCCTCTCCGGCCCCTTCTGCACCATGCTGATGCGAGACCTGGGCGCGAGGGTCATCAAGATTGAGAGTCCGCGCAGGGGTGATATGGCCCGCCACATGGGACCACTGGTTGATGAGAAGAGCGGCGATGCGGCGTACTTCGTGAGCATCAACAGGGGCAAGGAGAGCGTTGGGCTAGACATCTTCACAACGCAAGGCCAGGAATTGCTCAAACGCCTGGCGTCCAAGGCCGACGTCCTGGTGGAGAACTACGTCCCCGGCACCATGGCAGGCCTGGGCTTGGACTACGCCAGCCTCAAAGCGGACAACCCGCGCCTGGTGTACGCCTCCATCTCAGGGTTTGGGCAGGACGGCCCCTACGCCCAACGGACTGCGCTGGACATCATTGTGCAGGCCATGGGCGGCCTCATGAGCGTGACAGGGGAGCCGGACGGCCCACCACTGCGACCGGGTGCGTCACTAGGCGACAGTACGGCGGGGCTATTCACAGGGATGGCCATACTGGCAGCACTCCACGAACGCGAACAGACTGGCGCGGGTCAGCACATCGACATGTCGATGCTGGACTGTCAGGTAACACTCATGGAGAACGCCTTCTCGCGCTACTTCGCCACTCGCGAGGAACCGGAACGCCTCGGCTCACGCCATCCAGCCGCAGCGCCCTTTCAGGCATTCGAGACGTCTGATGGGCATATCGTGGTGGCGCTGCTCACCGACGACGAGGCGGCGTGGGCGCGCTTCTGCGTCGCCGTTGGCCTGC
>JAQBVZ010000072.1 GCA_027625205.1 Chloroflexota bacterium | reverse complement strand
ATTCTCGGCCCGCAGCACGTCAGTCTCACGGGTGCCGGGCGCAGAGCCACGGACGTCCACTCCGCCGGTGGCTCCTTCACGGGCCAGCACGACAGTACAGCCGGTGCCGTTGGCCAGGTCAGTGTAGTGGCCCACTTCCAGGCCCGTCACGTCAGTCAATGTGTTGTTGGGGCCGCTCTGCATATGCACTCCAATACAAAACGCCCGGCCGGGGCCGGGCGCAGGTAAGCCATGTATGGCCTCCCGTCACACTGTCTCGGTCCTCCCGGATCCCAGCAGCCTTCGGGCGACTATGCGATTGTCTGGTCAGTCGTCGTGCTCGTCTCCATGCGGTAGACGGCAGGAACAGCATACGGCGGAGCGTCAAATGTGGTCAAGGTGAGGGGGATAGTCGCCTCTACCCCTTCGACCGCCGAAGACGTATTGTGGGCGCCACATATAGTTGAGGATAGTGAGGCTTCAATTGGCACTGAATCATTCTAATAACCACGAACGTTCAGGGACTACCACGGGGTCGGATGGTTTTCTACCGTACATCTGGCGAAGCCTAATTGACGCTGTACCAGAGCATCGTTGGCGCTGGTGGCTGTTAGGAATGTTTGTAATTTTGATGATTGCCTCTGCTCTATTGATTGAATTCAGAGGCTTCACGTACATCCCTGACAATTTTGACGGTCGCCGGGACGGCATTTATTACCTTCTCAGTGCTCAGGCTCAAGTATTGGGAGCCATCGTCGCTCTGGTTTCCACTCTTTCATTGGTTGCCGCACAGCTTATCACCCGCTATTCCCATCGTGCGTTTTCCATCGTACACGGAGGTTGGGTCTTCTGGTATTTAGGGCTTTACCTCTTAGGCATCGCTGTAGCTCTCTTTTTACTTATGGGGAATTTTTTGCTTCCTGGTATCCAATTCAGCTTCGCTTTAGCTATCGTTTGCCTTTTTGCGCTGGCTCCGTATTTACTGGTTCTACGTCAGCATATGGACATTGGCTATGTCATCGATGTGTTCCAGAGCAATGCCAACCGTCGCTATGAAGTCCGGTTAGCTACAGGGCAACCAGAGTCACTTCCTGAGGCTGTCCAAATTTTGAACAATTTCGCTATGGGGGCTTTCTCGGCCCATGACTATGACAGTTTCGAGTTAGCTGTAGCAGTTATAACAGCCGGAACAAATCAACTGGTCGAAAGTGAACAGTCTCCTGAAATGAGACACCAATTGCTCATGCAACTTATAGAACGCCTAGAGCGGTTAACAATTCAAGTCATCAATGAACGTGCAGCCCCACGGTTAATCATCAGGCAGATTGGACAAATATGCCAAGCTGCGGCTCGTCATTCCCTTCATGGAACCATATCCAAAGCATCCGAAGCTTTGAAAGAAATCGCTACTTATGCTGCTCGATACGAAGCAGAAGAAGTTGTTTCCGACACAGTCCACCTACGGCGGTCAATTGGCAAATCCGTCATCGATAACTGGACTGAAAACTCAACGCCCATTATAGGACTCACGGCGTGGGGAATACGAATTGCAGCAGTAGACGGGTTACGGTATGGATTGGGAGAGCCAGCCTCTCATGCGGTCATTGAACTTGGAAGACTGGGAATCGCCTGTGCCGATGACGACAAGGAGGGGGCGGTTCGAGAAGTTGCCAATGAACTCATCCGGCTTACAAACGAAGGCGTTACACAAAGCAGTGTCGAAAAACTGCCAACGCCAGAATTCGCATACCGCCAGGTAAAACGCAGCGGCGCACTTGCCCTCGGCAAGCTCGGTCACCGCATGATTCTTCAACAGATGGAAGTGACGGACGTAGACCGTATTTCCAGTGAGTTAATTAAGATGCAAGCTCTCGCCAGAATAGACGGGCATACTGATGTAGTGGCGGGTATTGATCAAGCGTTGGGCGAAATCGACTCTGCCAGACAGCAAATGGAAAAACAAAAAGAATAAGAGAAGAAGGCCCACCATAAAGGCAGGCCTTCTTCACATGGCGCTATGAGGGAGCCGTACTAGATGGAGCCGGCAATCTGGAAGATCTTGCCCTCTGTCCGGATGGAAGGGGCCACCACCAGTTCTGCGCGCTCATGGAACTCCTTGATGTTCAGCGCGCCCACCATACCCATGCACACCTTCAGAGCGCCAATCAGGTTCTGCGTGCCGTCAGTGAGGGAGGAGGGGCCAAACAGCAGTTGTTCCAGCGTTGCCTTGACGCCCACGTTGATGCGGGTGCCGCGCGGGAGCGCCGGGTGGGGGCTGGCCATACCCCAGTTGAACCCTGAGGCTGGAGCCTCCACGGTCTGGGCCATGGGGGTGCCAATCATCACGCCGTCAGCACCAGCCGCAATGGCCTTGCACAGGTCACCGCCGGTCCTGATGCCGCCGTCTGTCAGTATAGGTACGTACTTGCCAGTGCGAGCGTAGTAGTCGTCTCGCGCCGCTGAACAGTCCAGAGTCGCTGTCACCTGAGGAACGCCCACGCCAGTGACGTCACGCGTAGTGCAAGCCGCGCCTGGGCCCACGCCCACCAGCAGGCCGTCAATTCCCTGCTCCATGAGTTCAAGGGCTGCGCCGTAGGTCACGCAGTTCCCTACTATCATGGGGACTTTCACCATCTCGCTCAGCTCCGCGAAGCTGAGGCCGCGATAGCTCTTAGAGATGTGCCGAGCCGTGGTTACCGTGGACTGGACCACAATGATGTCTGCGCCAGCTTCAACAGCTATCGGAGCCAGCCACTTGGTGTTGGTAGGGGTAACGGAGACCGCGCAAATGGAACCTGCAGCCTTAATCTCAGCCACGCGCCGACTTATCAGTTCTTCTCTAATGGGTTCCGCGTAGAGTTTCTGGAGCACCGGGGTCACGTCAGCCCGGTCAGCCGCTGTCACCTGAGCGAGAACGCCGGCAATGTCGTCATACCTTGCCATGACGCCTTCCAGGTTCATCACCGCAAGGCCGCCAGCACGGGCCATGAGGCCTGCGAAGTTGGGGTCAACGACTGCATCCATAGCGGATGCCAGAACAGGGATGGAGAAAACGTAGGGGCCGATACCGAGAGTGATGTCTGCTTGCTCAGGGTTGGTGGTCACGTCACCTGGGACAATGGCCACATCTTCAAACCCATAAGCGTGTCTAAGTTCCCTGGTCTGCACGTGCGGCGTCAGCATGTTTTGCTCCTCCAACAGCGGTGCGGCTCATGATAGCACCGGCGTGAAAAAAAGATCAACGCAAAATAAGCCCTTTTATGGCACATCCGAACCAATATTTACCACTTGGGTAAACGCGAAACACTACACCTGGTAGGAGGTTAAGGTTTTCTTGTACGCAGATGTCAGCGTAAGGCTCACAGAATTGTTGGATTTATGTCAGTGTTACAGCAAATGAAGAGCATTTAGTTTCGAGATTCGCAGATTTTAGTGAACTGCAAAACACTAGCTATCCAGCCACAATGGCGCCCGACACTCTTTGTTAGTGCGGTGAAATACAGGCAGCATCTACCCAATTAAATAGCGAAGGCGCAGATGCGGGTAACATCTACGCCCTCTTAGCCAGTAGGAGTGGTGAGCTTCCAGCTAGCCTGTACCCATACTAAGCTATCCCGCCCAGGTACTCAACGCCGTCTCATCCATGGCTGGGCTTCCGCCTCTGACCTTACCCATCCTCTGCGACGACACCTTCAGCTAGCGGTTCTTCCTCTTGCGAGAATATGTCGTCTATTTTGCATAAAGCTCTCTTGACGCTCCACTAGGCCAATGCTACATTCAAGTTGCTGGCACTCTCGATAATCGACTGCTAAAGAGGCGCCTCCATGCAGACCGTTTTTGAACAGTTGAATGAACGTCGCAAGACCCTGCTAGGGCTCATCGTCGACGACTACATCCAGACTGCTGCCCCCGTGGCCTCTCAGCACCTCCTCAAGCACCCTGAACTGAAGGTGAGCCCGGCCACCATCCGCAATGACATGGCGGAACTGGAAGACCTGGGCCTTATTGCCCGGCCACACACCTCGGCTGGCGGCGTGCCTCAAGACCTCGCCTACCGCTTCTATGTGGAGAGCGTCGCCTCTCACACCAAAGCGCCTCGCATATTTCAGGTGCTGGTCCAAGAGGCGCTGCACCAAGACGAGGCTGACCCTGAAGCCTGGGCCCGTGAGGCAGCGGGCGTACTCTCGCACGAGGTACGCAACGTGGGCATCGCCACGGTGCCCCGGGCGTTCCAAGCGCGAATCCGCCACGTGCAGTTGGTCCCCGTCCGTGACGTCCAGGCGCTCCTGGTCCTTGTCATGCAAGAGAGGCGCGTCCGTCAACAACGCATAAATCTGCCTCAGCCGTTCACGGCAGACGGTCTGATTGACCTCTCCTCAGCCCTCAACGCGGCGCTTGCGGACAAAACGGCCAGAGACGTCAGGGCCATGGTTGAAGCGCACCAGGCTGACAACGGCGCGCCACGCTTAATCATGGAGGAGATTGTCCGGCTGGTGGCTCTGGAAGAGGAGCAAGAGGCTGAACGGCATTACGTTGAAGGTCTTCGTGACATGCTCAGCCAGCCGGAGTTCACCAGTGGCGACCGCGCCCGAGAGGCGGTGGGGCTGGTGGAGGACACGGATGTCATTAAGCAGATGACGGCGGACGTCCCTGACCATGGTGAGGTGCGGGTCATCATAGGAAACGAGAACCGCCAGGAGGGCCTGCGACACTACAGCATTGTGGTTGGCAGGTATGGCGTGCCGGGATATGCCTCTGGCACCATAGCGGCTATGGGTCCCACGCGCATGGATTACGCCAGGGCCATCTCCAGCGTACGCTACCTGACCAGCTTCCTCAGTGGCCTGCTGGACGCCCTCCGTGACTCCCCAGAATAATTCACCTATAACAACTGTCATCTGGGACCTCGACGACACTCTTGTCGATTCCTTCAACGCGCGCTTGGCGGCCACACACTACACGTTGACCAGCGCAGGCATCACCGACCCCACTGCCGAAACCTTCATGGCCAACTTGCGTGGCTCGGCCATCGACCAGGCCTTCGCTGACATTGAGGTGCGGGAGGGCAGACGGTTGGACCTGGTGTCTGGCTATAGCTACAAGTATTGGGACAAGACACCGGGAGTCGTGCGCCTGTACCCCGGCGTTGAAGAGGTGCTCCGGCACCTGGTAAGTCTCAAGGTGAAGCAGGGCATCGTCACGTTGAAGCGGCGCAACTTTGACTTCCACGGCAAACCCGCGGGCGCGTCCCTTGAACTGCAAGAGCTTGGCATCGCCGATATGTTTGGCGCGCTGGTCGGCTTCGAGGACGAGTCCGCTCCCAAGCCTGACCCGGCA
>JAQBVZ010000071.1 GCA_027625205.1 Chloroflexota bacterium | reverse complement strand
GTCACAACCATCAGGCGTTACGCTGGCCGAAGCCATCCGCACGCAGCGGGCCATACGGCATTTCAAGCCTGACCCGGTGCCGGACGCTGCCTTGCGCACCGTATTGGAGGCAGCGACACGAGGCCCCAGCGGCTCCAACCGACAGCCCTGGCGCTTCATTGTGATACGTGAGCAAGAGGCCAAAGACGTCATGGCGGCATGGTACTTGGACTCCTGGAAGTCCACATACCCTAATTGGCAACCGGCCAGAACGGCGCTGCGCATAGCCTCCAACGTCTGCTCCTCCGCTGATTACCTGGCGCACCACATGGCTGACGTGCCAATGCTGATACTGGTCTGCACGCAGAAGCTATCGGTTGGCCTATACCCCGGCCACATCACCCGCAGCGCGTCGATATACCCCGCAGTGCAGAATCTCCTCTTATCAGCAAGGGCGCTTGGCCTCGGCACCACGCTCACCACACTGCACACGCGCCATGAAGAAGAGGTGGCGGCCTACTTCGGCATACCTGACGACCACGAGACGGTCGCGCTCATCCCCATCGGCTACCCGGCTGAAGGCGAGCGTTTCGGACGCAGCAAGCGCAAGCCGCTTGAAGAGGTCACGCATTACGAGAAGTGGAATGGCAACAACACGGCAACGTAAGCACAAGTAAACCAGTCCCCACCCGCCGGCCGTCTGTGCTTAAATACGGGTGCCGCCACACCAACCAGGAGCGCTCAGATGCCCACCATGCCCGCAGCCGTAGTCACTGCTTTGGGAGAAGTCCGCTGTGAGGACGCGCCCATCCCTGACCCTGAACCCGGCAAAGTCCTGCTACGGAGCAAGCTAGGCTCCATCTGCGGGACTGACCTCCACATCGTTTACATGGGTTGGAACGTGTACGAGTACCCACTGGAGCCAGGCCATCCCGGCCACGAAGGCGTGGGCGAAGTCATTGACGGTGGCGGCACGGAGTTCCAGCCAGGTGACATTGTGCTCACCGCACCCAACATCTGGAGCTCCAAGACCTTTGCTGAATACCAGCTTATAGACCCTAGCTTCCTCTTGAAGCTACCCAACACCGCTCCCCTGTCACACCTGCTCATGGCGCAACAACTCGGCACGGTGGTATTCGCCGCGCGCAAGCTGCCGCCGCTGTTGGGCAAAACGGTGGCGGTCATTGGGCAGGGCTCCGTTGGGCTGTTCCATGACTTTCTGCTGCGACGCCTGGGCGCTCACCGCATCATTGGCATTGAGCCAATCCCCTCGCGGTTGAAGGCGGGCGTCACCCTGGGCCTAGACCACGCTATCGACGTGACGGGTGACAAGGCAACGGAGGCCGTCCTTGACCTGACGAACGGTGAAGGCGCGGACGTGGTGGTGGAGGCCGTCGGCAGCACTGCCACGCTCAATCAATCGCTCAAGATGACGCGGCCCCATGGGAGGGTCGCCGTATTTGGCCTGCCGGACGGAAAAGACCCCGTCCTCTTTGATTGGGATACCTTCTTCCGCAAGCGGCTGGAGATGCACGCAGACTTTGGCGCTCAGGATGAGCCGGGCCTGCCCGCATTCCAGATAGCAGTGGACTATATCACTCGCGGCGACATCGACATGGCGCCCTTCGTGACGCACCAGTTCTCCATTGAGCGCGTCCAGGAGGCCTTCGACCTAGCGGAATCGCCTGACGACGGCGCGCTGAAGGTGTCCATCACCTTTGGCAGCGACTAGCAGGCGCAGCGTGACGCAGCTTGGTTCAAGCGGCACTTGCAGTAGGCTAGCAGCCTCGGCACAAGGCGAGTGGCGTAATCTCGATTGATACGCGCGGGGTTAGTTCAATCGTGGTTCCTAGGAAGAAGGTCTCCGACTCGCCCGGCGCCCGGTCGTTGGCGCTGCCAGACCGGTGTCCAACGTATATAACCTCGCCATTTTCGCGGAGCGTCACCCTGGCGCTAAGCCTCACCATGTTCGAACTGTTATTGGTCAGAGTCACGCGAATCTGGTAGTGCTCGAAGCCGTCATCAACAGCGGTATTAAGTTCTGTGACCTGAATAACTGAAGTTCCAATCTGTTCCGAAAGCTCACGGCGACGCACTTCTTCGGAACGGGCCGACTCCGTGACCGCGTCAACACGCCATTCAGCGACTCCAAGAACGGTCCTGGCCGCCTCACCCTCGGTTGTCTGATATTGCTCAATGAACGGCGTAGTCTGACCTGGCTCCAAGATGTCAAAAAGGAGAAACGCCGACTGCGGCCGGGTCCCATCGCTTAACTCTAGGTACATGCTTCTAATTCTGACCGGTACAAAGTTCGTATTCGTTATCTCGCCCGTCACCCACCCATAGCCTGGCGCACCTCTCGCTGTCACTCGGTGAATATCAACCCGGATGCCGTCCTCATGCGCAACCGGGGCCGCAGTTGGGGTAGGCTCCGGCGCGGTTGCGTCCACAACCGTAACCGCCTGCGTTACCGTCGCCACCCGGTCCCAGCGTTCGTCCGTTACAGTCAGCGTGAGGTTATAGCTGCCGGGCTTCTCATAGACGTGGGTCTCCGTGAGTTGCAAGTCAAACCCATCGGTCTCTTCTATGAATGATTCTCGTACTCCAGGGACCGGCCCTACGCTTTTTGTACCGTCTCCAAAGTCCCATTCCGCTATGATGTTGCCAGATAGCAGCTCATCAACAAGGGAGGCAATTTCGTTGCTGGTAGGCAGGTCCCAACCCGCTGTCTCCGGCTCACCGAACCCGACAGCCTCGCCGGTCGCTGCCAGCCTGACGTCCTCGCCCGTCTCGAAGTTTGAAGTGGTGGGCTCATCCAACCGGACAGAAAACCCGCGCTCCGCGGGCGGAGAGTCCCATGCCCAAATGACCGGCCCAGAGATTTGACCAACCATCCCGTTCGCATCCTCTACCCGCATGGAGACCTCGTACTGCCCCGGGGGGTGGTACGGAATGGGCCTTTCCACTAGAAACCTGCCTCGGGTGTCCGTGACAGCCCCACGGAGTTGAGTCGGGAACGAGTAGGAACCCAGAGTCACTGCAACGTCGAAAGCAGGCGACCATTCCGACCATGTGAAGTAACAATCCCTGTGTGGGATGAATTGGACCCTAATGAGGTAATAATCTAGGAAATAGGTTTGATTCAGGCAACCGACCTCCACGGCGAGGGCTCCGGTATCTGTCTCCGATACTGTGTCGCTCTCTTCCTCAATTGGAGGTTCCGTGCCTTCGGTACCACACCCGGCTAGGAACGATGTGACAACGCCTAACGCGACCAACACGAATATGAGCGTTCTCGCTTTGCATCTCATCTGCAACACCCGTGAAATTCAAGACTCCCACGATTGTGTCACGAGTTGAGTTTAACGTAAACCTAGCCTGGCATCCGCACCTGAAACCTTGCACCCGCCGCTCACATGGCGGAAGCTACACCGGCCCATGCATGGATTCGTATACCTCAATCTCACAACCGGGGGCCCAATCAAGATGAGGGTGCCCCTGTAACAGCGCTTTTGCCGCTTCCAAGTCCTCCGCCTGCACGATTGAGTACCCGGCGACGCTTTGATTACTGGGTGTGCTTCCTGACTTGCTTAGCTTCAGTCCACCCATTATCGGAGAACCCTGGTCCAGGAGAGCGCTGCCGTTGCGGTCGGCCCAATCAACCCATGGTTGCATGGCCTTTTGCTGCTCCTCTGGACTGGCGCTTCCCATCTGTCCCATCTGTTCCATGGCGGCTGCCGAGGCGTGGAAGATCACTATGAACTTTTTCATGAAACGTTTCCTCACTTACTAAGATTTTCCCTGATTTAAGGATGCATGCGTTGCCGGATTTCACCCCGTAGGCGCGAGTGTCGGCAAGTAATCGACCAGGCAGTCGAAGTTCGAGTTCCAACCTCCAGCCACGCCCTCTTTGTAGCTGGGGTCCATGGGAGTTATTTGTTCATGGCGCATGGTGAACTTTGTCTTATCACCAAGCTCATCGAACTGGTACATCATAATCACATGTTGCGTGTGGTCCCCAGTCACCTCGAATTCGGCTGACGTCACGATTTTCTCCGGCGCGACAATCTCGCGGAAGGTGCCCTTTTGCGGGTACTCGGAGCCGTTGGGATGTAGCATGACGTACCGCCAGTTCCCTCCCGGCCGCAGGTCCAACTCGTCGACGCGTGTGGTCATTCCCTGTGGCCCCCACCATTGCGCGACGTGCTCAGGGTCTGTCCACGCCTTCCAGACCAGCTCTCGTGGTGCATCAAACACGCGCTCAATGACGATTTCCCCGCTAGCCTCTTGAGCCATCTGGACCCTCCTTCTCTTTCCTTTTCAGTTCCTGTAAGTACTCATCCAAGCGAACAAAGCCTTCTTCCCAGCTACGGCGGTACCGCTCGATATAGTCAGCGACCTCCGCGAGAGGTTTGGCCTCAAGGCGACAGGGCCGCCGCTGCGCATCCCGTCCGCGTGAGATAAGGCCCGCGCGCTCAAGCACTTTGAGGTGTTTCGAGATAGCCGGCTGTGTCATCTCGAACGGCTCTGCCAGCTCTTTGACCGACGCCTCGCCCGAAGCCAGCCGAGCAAGGATGGCCCGCCTCGTAGGGTCTGCAAGGGTAGCGAACGAGAGGTCAAGGCGTTCAGAAGCCAACGGTTCGTAAACATTTGCTTGCATAACCAACAGGTAATATAAAGTACTGCACGATGTCAAACTCCCTGGTCGAGTGGCCTGATGAGGGCGGCATTAAGGGCATGGCCCCCGGCGGCTTCTGACGAGGAGAAAACGGCGAGCATAACTGGTAGACTCGTCTCACCATGCAACTGGGCGCTGTCTTCCCACAAACCGAGATTGGCAATGATCCCGTAGCCATCCGTGATTTCGCCCAAGCGGCGGAGGGCCTCGGCTACTCACATATCACCGCCTTCGACCACGTCCTTGGCGCTGACCGGCGACACTACCCTGACTGGACCGGCGTTTACGACATGGGCGACGCCTTTCACGAGCCCTTCGTCCTCTTCTCCTATCTCGCAGCGGTTACGCAGCGCATCCAGCTAGCCACTGGCATCATTATCCTGCCGCAACGGCAGACGGCCCTCGTCGCGAAGCAGGCGGCGGAGGTGGACGTGCTCAGCGGCGGTCGCCTGCGGCTGGGCGTTGGCATAGGCTGGAACCCCGTGGAGTACGAGGCCTTGGGTGAGGACTTCAACAACCGTGGTGAGCGCTCTCAAGAGCAGATTGAAGTGCTGCGGGCGCTGTGGACACAGGAGTCGGTTGATTTTCACGGCCAATGGCACAGCATCACCGGCGCGGGGCTCAACCCCCTCCCCATCCAGCGCCCCATACCTCTGTGGCTTGGCTGGCAGTCTGAGCAAG
>JAQBVZ010000070.1 GCA_027625205.1 Chloroflexota bacterium | reverse complement strand
GGTTGGTGCGCTGGGGCGGAAGGAGAGCCGTGGCGCTCACTCCCGTCAGGACATCCCTGAGCGCATTGACGCTGAGTGGATGAAGCACACGGTGGTGACGCCCAAGGACGGCAGCCCCGTACTTAGCTACATGCCGGTAACGGTTACACGGTGGGAGCCGCAGGAACGCGTATATTAATCAGGCTGTATGTCAGCCTGGAACACTAGCTGGAGAGATTGGGAGGACTGATGCAGGCCACGCTGAGCGTCCGTAGGCAAGACCCTGAAAGCCAACAGCCGAGTTCCTGGATGCAGGAATACACGGTTGAGGTGCCTGAGCACTACACCGTGCTTGATGCGCTGATTAAGGTGCGTGAAGAGGTTGACCCCAGTCTGGCCATCCGGTGCTCGTGCAGGGCGGCCATTTGTGGCTCCTGCGCTGTACGGGTCAACGGGCGTGCCCGGTTGGCCTGCAACACGAAGCTCACCAACGTGACCCCGGAACACGGCGTTGTCGTCGTGGAGCCCATGGGCAACCAGCCGGTTGTGAAGGACTTGGTTGTTGACCTGAGCGTTTTCTGGAACAAGATAAGGGCGGTTGCACCGTACCTCCAGCCAGAAGGGCCTGAGCCTGAGGAAGAATACATTGCTTCGAACGAGTCAATGTTGCTGCTCACTGAAGTCATGGGCTGCATCATGTGCGGCGCGTGTGTTTCAGACTGTACCGCACTGGAGGTAGACTCCAATTTCCTGGGTCCGGCGGCCCTGGCCAAAGCGTTCCGATTCACTGAGGACCCCCGAGATGGTGCAGACGCTGACCGGCTGCAAAGCCTCAATGAGTACAGCGGCGTTTGGGACTGCACCCGTTGCATGATGTGCGTGGAGGTCTGCCCCAAGGGCGTGGCTCCCATGGACCGCATCATGGCTTTGCGGGAGCGCGTCATGGATGCTGGTATGACCAACACCGTGGGCTATCGCCATGTGGCGGCCTTCGCTGAGTCAGTGGAGCACGCGGGATGGCTGGATGAGACGATGCTGGCGGTTAAGAGCTGGGGTATGTTTAACGTGCCCAAGCTGATTGCGGCACTCCCCGTTGGTCTGCGCGCCCTGAAGCGAGGCAAGTTGCCCATGCCAGCGCCGTTCCACAAGAAGCGTCCTGGACATGAAAACGTGGCCCGTATCTTCAAGCGGCTGGAAGGACAGAAGTAATGAAATACACTTTTTATCCCGGTTGTGTCTCTCGTGGAGGCGCTCCGGAGCTATATACCTCAACCATGGCTGTTGCTGAGAAGCTTGGCTTGGAACTTGAGGAGATTGTCGGCGCTGCGTGTACGGGAGCCGGCGTGCTCCAGGAGAAGGGCATCAAGCTGGGCGACACGCTGAACGCCCGCACCTTTGCTATGGCGGAACGCATGGGCCATACGACTATCGTGAACATATGCTCCACGGGCCAGGGCGTTATGGCGCAGGCCAACTATCGCCTGCTGAACACGCCTGGTTACCTGGAAGAGATTAACGAGATATTGAAGGAAGAGGGCTTGGAGTACCAGGGCAGGGTGGTGATCAAGCATCTGGCCTGGGTCTTGGTTGAGGAGATTGGCCTGGACGCGCTGAGGCCATTGATTGTGCGGCCTCTTACCGAGCTCCACATTGCTCCGTTCTACGGCTGCTACATCCTGAGGCCGTCCTGGGCATTGGGCATTGATGAAAACCCGGGCCGTGAGCAGTATCTGGAACAGATCATTGAGGCGTGCGGCGGTGAACCGGTGAACTTCCCCGGCAGGACCAAGTGCTGCGGCTTCCCCATTCTGATGATCAATGAGCGCAACTCCGTGGCCATGGTGGGCAACCACACCCTCAGTGCCAAGGACCACGGTGCGGATGCCATGGTGACGCCATGCCCGCTGTGCCATCTGAACCTAGACGGCTACCAGCCCAAGGCCAGTTCACAGAAGGGCACCAAGATAAACATGCCCATCTTGCACCTGCCTCAGCTAGTTGGGATGGCGATGGGGCTGAGCGACCGAGAACTGGGCATGCATCGACACGTCGTGTCCACCAAGGACGTGATGGCCAAGGCGAGCGTACGAGCGTAGCGTAAGGAAACAACTCTCGTAAAACCAACGCCCCGGCCACTGCGCCGGGGCGTTTTTATTTATACACATATGTCGCTACGGCAAGCGGCTATTTTGGAGGAGTGATGAATCAGAGCATAACTATTGGCGAATGCACTCTGGAGGAGTGCGTAAGTGTCCTGGGACTGTGGAGCGAGGCTGGTTCCGCAAACAGTGTCACTGATACGGTGGAGGTGCTTGGCAGGCTGGTTAAGGACTCCGGTGACCTGTTTTTGGTGGCCCGTGAGGATGATAAGGTGATTGGCTCAATCATAGGCGGCTGGGACGGCTGGCGCGGGCATATCTACCGGCTGGCCGTATTGCCTGGGTACCGTCGCCTGCGCGTGGCGGAACGGTTAACGAAGGAGTTGGAAGGGAGGCTGGCAGCCAAAGGCGCGGTGCGGATCTTTGCGCTGGTGGAGATGGAAAAGCCTCACGGTGTGGGGTTCTGGAATTCGTCCGCGGCGGACGGGTATGGTCACGCACAGGGCGTGGGCCTGTACGTCAAGGACGCCGGCTAGGGGTCCTAATTATTGGACGTGAGGTATCTATCTAAGGGCAGGTGACGGAGGTACAATTCCGCCAATCCTTCACAGCTTGGTGACCTCAACGTTAGGCAGGAAGTGGCGCAATGTGGAACAGCCGTGTGACAGCCAGATGGATGGCACCCATAGCGCTTATTTTAGCGTTGTCGGCGTGTGTGTCCGCTGCGACAGCCACCCCTACCCCAACGGCCACGCCAAGCCCTACTCCAGGCGAACTACTTATGCGTGCGGCTGATGCACTCCGTGGGTTGGAGTCGGTGCGCTTTGAGCTCACGCATGAGGAGGGCGGCACGCAGATGGGCGGAGGCTTCCTGGTTACCGCCGTGGAGGGCCAGGCGGCGTTTCCTGACAGGGCGACATTGGATGCGCACGCCGTTTCTTCCACCTTCGGTATAGCTGTGGATTTGGGCATTGTGCAGATTGGCTCCAAGGCGTACCTGCGAGACCCGTTGAGCGGGACATGGAGGGTGGTGGACCTGAGCGAACTCCCCTTTCTGTTCGCTGGTGTGAATGTGAGCGTGGTAGATGCGCTGGTGGATGCGGTGGAGGTTTCCTTTGTAGGAACGAGAGATTTAGATGGAGTGCCGGTCTTCGCTTTGAAGGCTACGGTCAGCACAGAAGTCCTGAAAGAGCTGGTACCCTCCGCCCAGGTGGGGGAGCGGTTGTCCGTAGAGGTGCTGATGGGACAAGAGGACGGCCTTGTGAGGAGCTTCCGTGTGGAGGGCGCGCTGCTGGCCCAGGACACGACGGAGATGGTGCGGGTGTTGCGATTATCTGAATTCAACGTCGCCATCACCATTGAGCCTCCTCTATGACCCCTCGTGGTATTTCTGGGCTTTTCAGCGCCTTGGCCTACCTACGATGTGACTCCTCGTCATGAGCAACAGTTACACGCTTTCGCCCAACGGCACCTTGGCCTTGGTCTGCGGAGGCGTCTTCCTGGCCTCCCTTGACCAAACCTCCGTGGTGACCGCATTGCCGGAGGTGATGCTTGACCTTGGCATCACCATTGACCGCCTTGATAGCTTGGCATGGATGGTTACCGCTTACCTCCTAGGCTTCACGGTGGCCATGCCTCTCTTGGGCCGCGTTGGTGATATCTACGGCCACCGACGGCTCTACGCTGGGGCGCTTGCTGTCTTCGCAGTCGGCTCCGTGGGCGTGGGTCTGGCAGACAGCCTGGGTTGGCTTCTTGTGGGGCGCGTGGCACAAGCCATAGGCGGCGGAGCGTTAATCCCCGCAGCGCTTGCCCTTGGCAGTGAGGGCGTATCAATAGCCCGGCGCGGTCTGGTCCTGGGAATTGTGGGTGCATCGGCGGAGATGGGGGCAGTGCTTGGCCCGCTTTACGGAGGTCTGCTCATCCACACCCTGGGGTGGCGGTGGATTTTCTGGACGAACCTAGCCCCAATTGCGTTACTGGCGCTGGGGTTGCTTTTCGTTAGGGAGTCCGCCCGGCAGGGACGGCGGCTTGACCTTGCTGGCGGCCTATTGCTGGCGGCTGGACTTGGACTGCTGACCGTGGCGTTGGCCCAGCGCACAACCTTCAGCGGTGGTATGGCGCTTCCATACGTTATTGTGGCCGGCAGCCTTACATTGCTTGCGCTGTTGATCGTAGCTGAACGAAAGGTTTCAGAGCCTATCCTGGCACGCGGACTGTTCCTCTCACGCCGGTTTGTGGCGGCCTTCTCATCACAGTTGCTGGTGGGAAGCGCGCTCATCATGGCGCTAGTCACCGTCCCGTTGATGGCGAACACCGTGGCCGGAGAGTCTCCATTGGAGGGCGGCCTGCGCCTGGTACGCTTCACGGGAGCCATGCCGCTGGGGGCTCTGGCCGGTGGGTATGCCAGCCGGTGGATAGGCTATCGAGCGCCCACGGTGCTGGGCGTGGGCCTTGCGGCGCTGGGTTTTTTCATGATGAGCGGGTGGGACGCAGACGTTGCCGACCCTGCATTGACGCTCCATTTGGCTGTGGGTGGCCTGGGCTTTGGGCTGGTGATTGCGCCACTGCTTGCGTCGGCTATCGAAACAGGAGGGACGGAGTATCGCGGTACGGCAGCCGCCTTGATAACGGCTTCTAGAATGCTGGGGATGACGCTTGGGCTGGCGGCGCTCTCCGCATGGGGAGTTGGCCACTTCCAGCTACTCACCGGCAACCTGGCCTTTCCGTTTCCCTTCGCAGGCGAGACAACGGAGGCGTTCCAACTACGGCAGGTTGTCTATCAGGACGGGGTGGCTGGTGCGTCCATGGAGTTGTTCTCTGCCTTCTTCCGGCTTGGAGCCTTTTTGAGTTTGGCCGCAATAGTCCCCGCACTGTGGCTCTCCCCGGCCCGCAAGGCTAAAACGCTATTGTCTTGACAGCCCACCGGCTGGTGGTAGGCTAACCACCGCCAGCGGTTGAATGCTGGCAGAAACAGACCCAGGGGAGGAGCGCATGGCTACAACCACAGCAAGGCACGTCCAAGTACGCCCAGGCGGGCGACCTCAAGATTCACTACAACGAGGCTGGGACGGGAGATGCGGTGGTGATGCTGCACGGTGGCGGCCCTGGCGCGTCCGGGTGGAGCAACTACGTCACCAACTTCGGCCCCTTCTCGGAGCATTACCGGACCATCCTTATGGACATGCCAGGGTACGGTAAGTCGGACCCCAAGGAGATGCGCGAGGACTACCGCAACCGCATCAACGCCAAGGCGTTGCGGGACTTGC
>JAQBVZ010000069.1 GCA_027625205.1 Chloroflexota bacterium | reverse complement strand
CCCAGGGCGGGGGGGGTGCTGAAGGTGAGCCGCAGCCTGCGGGCGAGGACCACCTTCTCCATCTCTCCGTCGCTAATACTGTCCAGAGCGGCGTTCACTGTCCGCCGCCACGTGACCTTTGACCGCGTGCGCTGCGATACGATGCGGGCGCTCCGGTTGGCCTCCCTCGCCACGTCTCCCAAGTCAAGATGCGTTGCCGCCAGGAGCACGTTGATGTCCGACCCAGGTGACACGATGGCGTTGATGGTTGCATACGCAACGCCGTCCACCTGGCTGAATGTGGTGTTGGGGAGCAGAAAACGACCATCGCCAAAGTCACGCCACGTCACTGATTTAGAGTTCTCGGTGTCGAATCGAAAACCGCCAAAGAAGACCGGCCCTACGCCGGGGAGTGTGGGCGCATCTACGATTGCCGCCTCCATGAGAGCCCGGTGGGCATCCCGAACACTGTTGAACCTGCCAGCGCCGTCGCCGGTAAGTACATGGGCCGTACCCACGCCAACGGCCCACCACCCTGCTGAGGGTCGCGCCCACAGAATGCGCGATTTGCCCTGTGACGCGGCCTCCGCAAAAAGCGCTCCCGCATCCAATGGTGATTGCAGTTGACTGGCCACGCTGACCAGCACGGATGTGATGAGGTCATTTGCGCGCTGGATGCCTTCAGTGAGGGCATCGCTAAGCCGTGTCGCGGCCTGAGCGGATTCAACTATGTTCATGGTGTTGCCAGCGTCTCCACAAAGCGTTCGCCGGGGATGCCTGCGCTGTTGAAAAGCATGGCTCCTGTCTGCGATACCACATCTTCAATAGAGGCGGGGTTGTCAGCCATGAGCCATTGAAAGATGACCTCATGCAGCGCTCCAAGCCAGACCTGGGAAGCCAGCGTGGTGTCCATGGGCTGTACAATCCCGGTGGCGACAGCCCCGTCAAGCTCGCGTTGAATGACCTCTGCAAACCTATTGCGGACAGGAAGGAATTTCTTGTCCATGCTCTTTCCGTGGCCCGCCATGTTGATGAGCAGCACCTGGGCAAGCTTGCGTTGCCGGGAGAAGGTGCGGAGGAGCGTGTCCAGAGCAATGGCCAATCGCCGTTCAGGCTGGAGCTCACCGTTCATTGCGCGCTCCACCTTCTTGACCAGCTTGTCGCTCATCTCCTCCACCAGCGTCACCACCATGCGTTCCTTGCTGGGGAAGTGGAAGTAGAAGCCGCCCTTGGAGGTGCCGGACTTGGTCACCACCTCTTCGACGTTGGTGTCGTGGTAGCCGCGCCGTGCCAAAACACGCCCAGCCGCTTCAAGGATGCGGTTGCGAGTTTGCTTGGTTGATTGTTCGTTGCGTGTGGTCATTACCTGCCTCATGCCTTTGCAGACCGACCAGCCGGTCTGTTGCAAATTCTATGGACAGCCAAGAGGTGAGTCAAGACGGAATGCTGGCCGGTGAAGGTGGAACGTAGGTTAAGAAAGAGTCTGATTAGCTACGGGTCTACCTGTATGGGCGTGTCTTGCTTGGGTCCCACCGTGCCTATGACTGAGCCCTGGGTGTTACGGTCTGCAAGCTCACGTTGCAGCGTCGCGAGACGCTCCTGAGGGATGGAGATAAGCAATCCACCAGATGTCTGCGCGTCGCACAGAAGGAGTTGCTCGCTCTCAGAGATGTCCGGGTGCCACTTTGTCTTCTTGCCAACCGAGTCCCAGTTGGCGCGGGTGCCTCCGGCAATCATGCCCATCTCCAGCAAATCACGCGTGCCGGGTAGTACGGGGACGGTGCTCAGTTGGACGGACGCCGTGGCGTTGCTGGACTGCATCATGGTGAGCAAGTGGCCAGTGAGCCCAAAGCCGGTTACGTCTGTGCCGGAGTTTGCGCCCGCAGCCACCATGGCCTCAGCAGCGGCCCTATTCAGCGTGCGCATGCTGTCCACAGCGCCCTGGAGTGTGGCAGCGTCCGCCTTGCCGTTCTTGCCAGCAGTGGAAATGATTCCCGTGCCGATGGGCTTGGTGAGCACCAGGACGTCGCCAGGCTTGGCGTTGCTGTTGGTGATGATGGCATGGCTGTGGGCTATGCCGGTGACCGCCATACCGTACTTGGGTTCCTTGTCCTTGATGGTGTGCCCGCCCACCAAAAGGACCCCTGCCTCCCGAGCGACGTCTGAGCCCCCACGGAGAATCTCATACAGGACCTCCTTGGGCTGGTCTTCCGGGAAGCAGACCAGGTTGAGGGCCAGGATGGGCGTTGCGCCCATCGCATAGATGTCACTGAGGGCGTTGACGGCGGCCACGGCCCCAAAATCGTAGGGGTCGTCAACTATAGGCGGGAAGAAGTCCACCGTTTGAACGAGGCACAGGTCATCCCGCAAGCGGTAGACGGCAGCGTCATCGCTCGTGGAGGTCCCCACCAGTAGATTGGGGTCTTCTACAGCGGGCAGGCGGCTCAAGACCTCACCGAGGTCTTCAGGGCTGAACTTGGCGGCTCAACCAGCGCAGCTGGCTAAGCTGGTCAAACGCACTTCTCTGGCGTTCTTCAACCTGCACCTCCTTAATGAGCTTCTATCCAACGACTGTTCGATGCCGACGGGAGCCCAATGGTTTCTCCAAAGGGCTGGTGACGTTTATGTTAGCTGCTCCTGAGGAACTCGCGGACAAACTCGTCCGCCGGGTTCTTCCACAGCTCCTCCGCAGTGCCTACTTGGACCAGGCGGCCGTCTCGCATCATGGCTATGCGGTCTGCCATGGTAAAGGCGTCGCTCATGTTGTGGGTGACAAACACAAAAGTGGAGCCCAGCTCCTTATGCAGGTTGAGGATCTCCTTCCGCATCTCCACTCGGGCGGGCGGGTCCAGGCTGGTCAGCGGTTCATCCATGAGGAACACGCCGGGTGCTGTTGTCATGGCACGGGCCAGGGCCACCCGCTGGCGCTCACCACCTGAAAGTTCGTCTGGCTTGCGGTCGAACTTGTCCTCCCCCAGCCCTACGCGCCGTGCGACGTTCTTGACCCGTGTGTTTATCTGGTCAACCGTCCATTGGCGCACTCGCAGAGGCAAGCTGACGTTGGAGTAGTGCTTGGGATCCAAAACCTTCATGTGAGGCCAAAGCGCCAGGCTCTGGAATATCATCTGGACATTACGTTTGCCAACGCGGGTTTCATTGGCCCACACGCCATCCAGATAGATGTGACCGGAGTCCATCTCCTCAAGCCCTGCAATAAGCCTCAGGAGCGTGGTCTTACCGCAGCCTGACGGCCCGACGACCACCAGAAATTCCCCTGATGGAATCTCTAACGACAGGTCATCCACGGCGGCTACATCGCCGAAATGTTTAGTTACTCTGACCAGCCCAATGTCTGCCATAAGCCCTATTTTCGCATACCTGCACCGTACCTGCCATACTCACCTGTTCACGCTGTTCCTGTCCAGCGTTGCTATGCTGCATAGTCAGTGACGCGGTGGCCTGTTTACGATAGAATATGGCCGGTTTCCCTAGGTGGAGTTCGTATGTGAGGGGATGTAGGGAACCCCCCAAGACGTTGCTGGTCTGCGGACCAGCCCCCTTGCCTGCCTATCTCCAGTCAAAGCGAGTTCACCAGTGTTGTTTTGGGTCGTTGTGGTCGCCCTCGGCATCCTTGAGGCGCTCATTGTGGTTACCGCGCTTCGTATGCGGACCACTAGGGGCCTTCAACGTGGAATTGTTGGCAGCCGTCCAATGGAAGTTCTGTGGACGCTTCTACCAGCTTTGCTCCTTGCCGCCATGGTCTACCTCTCATTTCAAACGTACCAGGATAACGTTGACGCGGCGTCTGACGACAGCGCGTCGTCGTCCGTTTATGGCTACGCGCGGATGGACAGGGGTAACGCTGCATGAGCACCTCTGATGAAATTGCCCAGGGAGGACGTGCGGTGGGTAGGGTGGCGCTTCTTACCGCGCTGCTGACCGTGGGACTTATTGCCTATGGGGCCTGGGTGCGTGTATCGGGCTCTGGGTTGGGTTGTCCTGACTGGCCGAACTGCGATGGTTTAGCAGTGGCGGACTTGGACAGAGAGGGGCTTATAGAGTTCGGCCACCGGGTCTACGCAGGGATCACCATGTTGGTGGTGGCCCTTGGGGCCGTTCTGGCCATACGTCGCCGTAAAGCAGACCCTGTGATTGCATGGCTCATGGGGGTTACGCTGGTGGCTATTTTGGTTCAGGCCGTCCTGGGATTGATTACCGTGCTCACGGAACTCCACGGCATGGTCCGATTAGTGCATTTGAGCATGGCCATGACCATACTGACATTACTTACTGTGGTTACAGTGCGGGGTCTTGGGTTACGCCCCAAGAGCATGCCCTCACTTACCACCGCGACTGTGCTACTGGTGACGGGGGCCGCACTGGTGCTTATTGGGGCTGCCATTGTGGGTGGGGGTGTGAGCGCTGGCTGTCTTGGATTCCCCCTCTGTGGCGACGGTAGCTCCGCTGGCGCTACAACGGTTCATATTTTGCACCGGCTTGTTGGCGGCATTTTGATAGTGGCTGTTTTTGCCACCGCCATGCGGATGCGGGACCCCAACAGGGACCGCCGTGTGGTGTCTCTCATGCATGGAATAACCTTTGTGCTCATACTCCAAGGGGTGGTTGGCCTGCTGGTGCTTGAAGCCTTCAACGGCAGATTCTCACAGCATGAGACGGTGAGGGTGGCCCATTTGGGGCTGGCGGCCGTCTCATGGTGGGGCCTCTCTGGGTTGTGGGCGCTTGCATGGGAGGTGCGCCGGGCATGATAGCGCTACGGGCAAGGCAGATAGTTGCCCTATCCAAGCCACGCATTGTGGTACTGCTGGTGTTTACTGCCGTCTGTGGCATGTGGCGCGCAGCGGAAGGCACGCCGGACTGGGGCGTGGCCATAGCCGTTGTGGTTGGAGGAACCCTTGCGGCGGCAGGCTCCAACGCCATCAACCAGGGACTGGACGCTGACATCGACGCGACCATGAGCCGGACACGCAGCAGGCCAGTGCCAAGTCATCAACTTGCGCAACGCTCCGCCCTCCTGATAGGCGTGGTCTTTATTGCAGCGGCTATTCTGCTTATGGGTGCGGTAGCTAATTGGCTGAGCGCTCTGCTGACGTTAGCCGCCGCGCTGGTATACGTTTTTGTGTACACCATGCTGCTCAAGCGGCGTTCATGGAACAACATAGTCATTGGCGGCGCGGCTGGTGCCTTTCCCCCGCTCATTGGCGCCGCAGCGGTTAGTGGAGAGATTACCGCCGTGGGCCTGTACCTGTTTGGGTTTGTGTTTTTCTGGACACCGCCTCATTTCTGGACGTTGTCACTCCTACTGAAAGACGACTATGCAGCGGCAAGCGTTCCAATGCTCCCCACGGTAGCCGGAGAAGAGGCCACAAGCGTGCAGGTCATTCTCTA
>JAQBVZ010000068.1 GCA_027625205.1 Chloroflexota bacterium | reverse complement strand
GCACGCGGCTGGGCCCGCTCCAGCAGAAGGCGCACCGGCACTCCCTCCCACGCAACGTCAAGTCTGCTCCACTGCGTGACGCAGTGGAAGTCTGACGTGTGGTCCGTCTGGGCAAGGGCCATGAACTCATCCCACGTAAACTCCAGAGCGGTCTCCACCTCACCAAAGATGCGCAGTCGCCAGGTGGTCAGGTCTACCTTGGGCGTACTGTTGGCACTCATGACTGGCATCTTGGTGGTGACGTATTGGCCTGGCGGCACACGCCCTGATGGGTCCACCGGCGCCTGTTTGAAGGTGGCTTTACCGAGAAGTTTCCGCAGCATCAGTAGACCTACTGGATAGAGAGTCTCAGCATCATAGAGGTGGCATTTTGTACATGTCAAACGTAATTGGACCACACAGCACACCGCCGCCAGGCTGGAGTCGGGTATCATGGGACGAGCTTTTTACGATGGGGCGGCTACTCCGTGACCACGACGGCATCTACAACAGCCCCCATGGCCGTATCTCTACGCTCCGTGCGGCATACCTTTGGTCGTACCAGCGCCCTACTCGATATTGGCCTGGACGTGGCCTGGGGTGAGTGCGTTGCGCTCTTTGGCCACAACGGGGCAGGCAAAACCACGCTTCTGCGGATCATGGCAACCCTTCTCAAGCCCTCTAGTGGCACGATGCAGGTGGCTGGCCATCCGTATCCAGGCGACCGGTCACCCATCCGCGCTGTCACCGGGTTCCTGGGACACCAGCCCCTGCTCTACGACGACCTGACATCCCGTGAGAACCTTCGCTTTTATGGCCGCTTGTTCGATGTCTCAGACGTGGAGAGCCGGGTATCTGAGGTGCTGGAAGCGGTGGGGATGGAGCGCATGGCGGAACGCCGCGTACGTACGCTCTCCAACGGCATGCAGAAGCGAGTGGCCCTTGCGCGGACGCTGCTTCACCGGCCAAAAGTGCTGTTGCTTGACGAGCCGGAGACCGGTCTAGACCAGGCAAGCCTGGCGTTGCTTGAGCGAGTGCTCAACGACTCCCTCCAGGCAGGCGCCTCCGTGGTCATGGCCACCCATGACGTCGACTTCGGCCTGCGGCTGGCGCACAGGGCAGTCGTCATTGATGGCGGACTCGTCGTAAAAAACGTACCGGCTAGTGAGATGGACGCAGACGCCCTACGGGATTTGCTGGCAGGCCATAGGGAGCATACGCCATGAGGGCGTACTGGCGCGGCGCCCTAGCGGTGTACCGGAAGGACCTGCTCTTGGAAGTAAGGTCCAAGGAGGCTGTCAGCACTGTCGCAGTGTTCAGCTTGCTGGTGGTGTTCATCTTCAGCTTTGCGTTCGACCCGTCGCCCAGAACGTTGGCCCTGGTCGGACCTGGCATCATCTGGGTTGCTTACACCTTTGGAGGCGTTCTTGGCCTGAACCGCGCGTTCAGCCATGAGAAGGACAAGGGCACTCTGGAGGGGCTGATCCTTGCACCTCTGGGCAAGGACGCTATCTATATGGGCAAATTCCTGGGCACGCTCACGCTCATGCTGATAGTGGAACTGCTCATGTTGCCCGTCTTCCTGTTCTTCTTTGACCTGAACGTACTCAGTTTTTGGTTCCTGGTGATTGCCCTCCTTGCCGCCATTGGCTTTGCGGCGGTGGGTACGCTGTTCTCCGCCATAGCCGTGAACACGCGCTCACGAGAGGTGATGCTGCCGCTGCTGTTCCTTCCCATGGCGTTGCCCGCCGTCATTGCGGCAGTGGCAGGCACTGAGGACGCTCTGGCAGGAAGAGGCTGGGCGGCTTTAGGGCAGTGGGTGCAGCTACTGCTAGCGTATGATTTCATATTCATTGTGCTATCATCACTCACCTTTGAATTCGTATTGGAGGAGTGACCATTGGCCAGCGCCCAACAGGTACGTCAGCGTAGCGTTGCAGGTGTCGCAGGCCTGGGGTTGCTTGTCGTAGTGGCCATCCTGTTTTTGATTGACCTTGCGCTCATCTTCCTCTGGGCTCCCACTGAGTTGGTGTTGGGTGAAGTACAGCGCATCTTTTATTTCCATGTGCCGTCCGCCCTGGTGGGGTTCATGGCGTTTGCGGTCGTTGCCGTGGGCAGTGTTGGCTACTTCTGGAAGCGCACCGCCAAATGGGACAGGCTGGCGCATTCCGCAGTTGAAGTGGGCGTCATGTTCTTCACCGTGGCCCTCATCTCTGGCGCCATCTGGGCCAAGCCGGTATGGGGCACCTGGTGGACGTGGGACCCACAACTCACAACAACGTTCGTTCTCTGGGTGGTCTATTTAGTGTACCTAATGGTGCGCGCGTACGTCCCCTCCAGAGATCAGGCTGCGCGATACTCCGCCGTCATTGGCATTATGGGGTTCCCGCTGGTGTTGCTGGTCTACCGGGCCGCCGAGCTATGGGCGGGCATCCACCCCGGCACGGTAGTAGGCCCCGGTGCAGAGAGCGACGCCCTGGACGAGGACATCTCGCTTGTCTTCACCTTCTCACTGGCCACCTTCACGCTGCTGTTTGTTTACCTACTCTGGCAACGTGTGCTGGTACACAAAGCGGAAGAGACGGTTGAAGAGTTGCGGGCGTTGGTCAAGTAGTTGCCGGTTCGTACCCCTTACACGTACATGCTAAAAAGTTAGGTTGAGGTAAAAGAGCCCATGCATAAGAGGACCACCGTGGCGCTGGCGATGACGTTGCTAGCCGCAATCCTTATTCCCCAGACCGTGCTGGCCTCGGTTGTGGGCCAGGAGGGAGAGACCGTGCGCAACGCCAACCTCCCCTACCTGTTTGCCGCCTTTGCCGTGGTCTGGGCGGGGTTCTTTGGCTACCTGTTCTACATCCACCAGCGTAACAGCAACCTCCGGCAAGAGATTGATGAATTGAAAGAGGAGTTGGAGGAGCAGCAGAAGCGTTAGGCTAGCGCAACCCGGTATGGGAGGGACGATGGCGGATGTGAAGGGGCACCGGTGGTTCGCGGCCACGTATGACCGGCTAACAGCTTCAGGCGAACGCGGATTCATGGCCACGATACGCGCAGAGGTGGCAGGCGGCGCACAGGGCCGTGTGCTGGAGATAGGCGCTGGCACGGGCGCCAACTTCTCTCACTACACCAGCCTTGCTGAACACGTCACGGCAGTAGAGCCTGACCCGTACATGTATCGTCGAGCTGAGCGCCACGCCGCAGAGGCAGCTCGGCATATTGAACTCCAGCAAGCGTCAGCGGAAGACCTCCCCTTTGCAGACGAGTCGTTCGACACCGTGGTGAGCACGCTGGTGCTCTGCTCTGTCAGCGACCCTGAGAAAAGCCTCAGTGAGGTGGTCAGGGTGCTGAAGCACGGCGGGCAGCTTCGCTTCTACGAGCACATCCGGTCAAGCAACCCGGTCTCCGCTCGCTTCCAGGACATTGCGCTGCCGGTCTGGCGTTGGTTTGCCGCGGGTTGTCACTGCAACCGCGACACGGTCACCACTATCAGGGAATCAGGGCTGGAGGTAGCGGAGGTGGCGTATTCCACGCCCGTACCGCCGGTGCCGCCCTTCATTCTGGTGAGGCCCCACGTTAAGGGCATTGCCATCCGGGGCTGACGCCTCTACGCACGCAACTCCCCTGCAAACCACGAAAGGAATCCGACGAGCGTCCTTGCCACGTACCAAGTACGTACGTAGAATGTACATGCGCGGACTACTTAAAGGGGCCACATGCAGGAAAGTCCAACAACACCGCCGTCATCCACTTTTGCCCCGGCGCTCCGAGGGCAACGCAAGCTAATCATTCTGATTGCGCTATTGCTGGTGGCGTTCGGTTACTTTGGCTTCACGGCCTTCCAGAGCGCAACGTCCTACTACTTGACGGTGGATGAACTTGTAGAACGCGGCAACACCGCCGACCTTGGCTCGGTCCAAGTTAAAGGCTCTCTGGTGGCGGACAGCTTCTACAGGGAAGACGGCTCCATCATGGTCCGCTTTGAACTCACGGAGGGGGGTGCCGTCCTGCCGGCAACCTACGAGGGCGTCCTCCCTGACCTCTTCTTCAACGAGCATTCCGAGATCATTTTGGCCGGCGAGTACGACCCCAACGGCACCTTTGTCACCGACCGCGTCCTGATAAAGTGTCCTACCAAGTACCAGTCTGCTGAATACGACAACACACCAGCCGATTACGTTCAAGACCCCACACAATCCAGCTAGCACATGTCCGAACTGTCACGTTCCGGTGAGCCGCCTCAGACGTGGGTCCGCGGTGGACGCCGCATGCTGGATATGGAGTGGCTGGCATACGTTACCGAAGCGCCATTGAGCCTAAACGCCACAGTGCTATCGCGACCATCGCAACTGAGCAAGGGCGTTGAGGAGTTCAACGCGGAGTCGTTCTTTGAGAGCCACGAGACGTGGGAGGATGCGTGGCAGGCCGTTGCGTACCCACAACGCCTCTTTTTCCTGGCGCTTACCAAGATAGCAGCGGGGTTTGCTCACGCCAAACGAGGAAACGCCAGCGGCGCACGACGCTTACTGAATGATGGCCTGCGGTTCCTAGAGCCATTCATGCCCATGTTCATGGGATTGGACACTCGGCTCCTCAGCGAAGAGACGGGACAGTGGGTGGACGCGCGTCCTGGAAGCAGCAACGTCGCTTATCCTCTAATCCATAGCGAGCGTGGTTAGCGCTCCACAAGAAATGCCCCCGGAGCTCCGGGGGCATTACCACCACCACCTCTGGCAAGGCACCGCTACGCAGCTGCTTTCTTGCCCTTCACCGCTTGCTTTACATGCATAATTGGCTTTGTTTGATCAATCATATTGCCGCACTGGAGGCACTCCATGTATGGGCCATACATGTCAGCCCTGGCATTCATACCACCTCCACAACGGGAACACGCTTTCAACATAATCATTCCGCACCTCCTCATCCCTTCGGCATTGTGAGCGGCTCTGGCAAAGTGTTCCGAGGCCGCCAGTGTGTATCACTGTGTACTACGTAAGATGACGCTCAAACGATTTAGATGTCAGGGTCTGGGGCGCAACCATAGCTAAAACGGGGATGCATCGCAGGGAACCGTATTACCTTAGTTGACACGACTCGTATCAATTTGTAAGGTAATGCCAGTGCGGATGAAACGCAAGTCCACCGTGTCCAACCAGGGCAAAAGTGGGGTAGCAACAATGCAATATCACGGACCCAGGCAACCACAACAAGCCACACGTTATTTTGTGCGCAGCAGGGTGGTCATCCCCACGGAGCGACGCTCGATTCCAGGGCCAAGTGTCCCTCAGCCCACGCAACGTCCTCAGCGCGAGTCAGGCCCGCAAGCTGATGAGGGACTGTTCATCATCAGTGTGGCTGCCCGCATGCTGTCCATGCACCCGCAAACCCTCCGAAAATACGAGCGTGTGGGGCTGGTGAAGCCTTCCCGCACCATTGGGATGCTCCGGCTTTATTCACAGGAGGACATCA
>JAQBVZ010000067.1 GCA_027625205.1 Chloroflexota bacterium | reverse complement strand
GGTGCGGCAAGACTTCAATACCGGAGCCTTTTATCTTCAGATACAGACCCAAGCACAAGCAGGCACTCAAGGCGGAGCGTTGGTTAGCCCATCAGGTGAGGTTAGTGGCCTCCGTATGAGGGAAGAACACATGATTGCGTTGGGCTTTGGCCAAATTGGCGAGGTCTACGCGATAGCGAGCAACGCGCTGCTGGAAAACACCCCACGGTTGCTGGCGGGCTATCTTCAAATATCCGCCACCGGCAACTCAGGGCTACCGCAGGACTCCAACGCTCCTCCGGCACTACCTGTCATCTATCATGGGACTGTAACCATTGGCGGTACATTGATTACTGACCAAACAAGGGTTTACCTCAAACTCGAAAAGCCTGGCCTAGCGGACCTGTGGTACTCCACGCCCGTAGACGCAAATGGTAATTACGTCATGGCCGTCCAGGCCACATCCGTTTATGGCGGGGGAACCATTGAGTTTTGGGCATTGGCCAAGCAGGCAAATGAGACTCCCACCTTCCTGACGGCGGGGTCTCCGTATTCGCTAAATATTACGTTCCCGTAACGCTCTTCCTCAAAACAGTAGAAGTAAAACAGCCCACCATGAAATAACGGTGGGCTGTTTTACTTCTATGTCCCTACAATGTGGCGTCCCGCGTCAGCTATAGGGACTTCATGTTGTTCCCCTGCTGCCATGTCTCTTAATGTCACTACATCCTTGGCTAGCTCAGCCTCACCCAAAATCAAGACCTGGGAGGCACCAACACTGGAGGCATACCTCATTTGGGCCTTGAGGCTCCGCTCAGGGGCCAGAATGACCGTGAGCCCTTCAGAGCGTAAGACGGCTGCCAGTTGTAGCCCCCGGGACTTGGCCGAATCACCCCGGTATGCCACGACAACCGGCGCAGGTCTGTCCGGCGGCGGTTCAATATTCTGCCGCTGAAGGTTAAGTATCATCCGCTCAATGCCAGCCGCGAAGCCGATGCCAGGGGTGGAAGGACCACCAAGTTGTTCAATAAGACCGTCATACCGCCCACCGGCGCAGATTGCGCTCTGAGCTCCCTCCACTTTGGGGTGTATCTCAAACACCGTCCTTGTGTAGTAGTCCAGTCCGCGCACTAGCCGGTGGTCCTCCTCGTAGTGCACACCCACGTCGTTGAGGTAGGCCTTGAGTTGCTCCCAGTGCTCCTGCGCGGGTCCGCCCAGATGGTCCACGCTACGGGGCGCGTTCTCCAAAAGGGGCTGCACGGCTGGGTCTTTGGAGTCGAGCAGCCGCAGCGGGTTAGTGTCAAACCGTCGTCGGTCATCAGCGCCCAATTTATCCAAGTGTGGGCTGAAGTAGTCACGTAGAGCATTGAGGTACGCAGGTCTGTCCGTGGCGTCACCAATGCTGTTGAGTACGAGCGTAAGGTCGCTCAGCCCCAAGGAGCCCAGCATTGTCATTGCCAGTTGAATGACCTCCACGTCCACCGCCGCATCACCATCACCAATGGCCTCCACACCAAACTGGTGGAACTGCCGGTAGCGGCCAGCTTGAGGGCGGTCATACCGGAACATGGGGCATGTGTAAAAGAGGCGCACGGGCTGGGCAAGATTACGCATGCCTTGCTCCAAGTAAGCCCGGCACACCGGCGCGGTGCCCTCTGGCCTTAGTGTCAGATTTTGGTCTCCTCGGTCTTTGAAGGAGTACATCTCCTTTTGCACAATGTCCGTTTCCTCTCCAACCGTACGAAGGAAGAGGCCAGTATCCTCAAAGATGGGAGTGTCAATGCGGCCATAGCCGAAGGAGCGGGCCACAGACTCGGCCTGAGAACGGACAAAGCTCCAGTAAGGTTGGACGTCCGGCAGTAGGTCAGCGGTGCCTCGTGGGGCTTGGTACATGGGTCCTCCAGATAGGTCTGCGACGGGAGAATAGTTTAGCAGGGGCAGGCCCGCCTTTGCTCAGTTCGTAGCTAAGAGCGTATACTGAGCCTACGCGCACCGCCCCGTTGCGCGATGGAGGGCACATGGCCCAGACGCCTGTTTCTATAGAGCAGTTGCTGGAAAAGGTAGGAGCTTATCTACCAGAGGAGAAGCTGCGGCTGGTCCAGGACGCCTATGCGTATGCCAATAACCTCCACAGCGGACAGGTCCGCCGCTCAGGTGAACCTTACATTCAGCACCCGGTAAACGCCGCCATCTATCTGGCTGACCTCAATTTGGACGCGTCCACTATTGCAGCCGCGCTCCTGCACGATGTCATTGAAGACTGCGGAGCGACGGTACAGGAGCTGGAGCAAAGCTTCGGCGCCGACGTTGCCCGGTTGGTGGACGGCGTAACAAAGTTAACCAAACTGGACATGATGGCGGGCGACGACCGAGGCACCTACAAACCAAGTGCGGACAGCTCACAGGCGGAGAGCCTCCGTAAGATGCTCCTGGCCATGGCGGAGGATATCCGCGTGGTGCTAATAAAGCTGGCTGATCGGCTCCACAACATGAGCACGCTGGGTGCCATGCCAGCAGAGCGCCGTGTGGCCATTGCGCAAGAAACGCTGGAAATCTACGCGCCTCTGGCTCACCGACTAGGGATGGGTGAGGTGAAGTGGCAGTTGGAGGACCTCTCCTTCCACCACCTCCAACCAAATCAGTACCGGACCATCTCCAAACTGTTGTCCTCCAAGCGACAGGAGCGTGAGCTTTACGTACAGGAAGTGACGGAAGTCCTGAGGCGGGAGCTGGCCAAGGCGGATATTCAAGCAGAGGTCACAGGAAGGCCAAAGCACATCTACAGCATCTACAGAAAGTCTCAGAACTACGCGGCCCAGGGAAAGCGGCTCAGTGACATTTATGACCTGTTTGCAGTACGGGTTCTGGTGAATAACCTGCAGGACTGCTACGGCGTCTTGGGTATAGTGCATGGCCTCTGGCGACCAATGCCAGGCCAGTTTGACGACTACATTGCCAACCCTAAAGAGAACCTATACCAGTCACTGCACACCACGGTGCGCTGCCTTAATCACATGCTGGTGGAGATTCAGGTACGCACCCACCAGATGCACAACATTGCGGAGCTTGGCGTTGCGGCTCACTGGCAGTACAAGCAAGGCGGCTCTCCCCGCAAAGACATGGAGTTCGACGAGAAGATGACATGGCTTCGTCAGCTCCTGGAATGGCAACG
This sequence comes from Chloroflexota bacterium, assembly GCA_027625205.1. Classification (GTDB taxonomy): domain Bacteria; phylum Chloroflexota; class Dehalococcoidia; order Lucifugimonadales; family Australimonadaceae; genus JAQBVZ01. Next base: position 2,337 of record JAQBVZ010000067.1, on the reverse strand, counting down.
AGACGTTACGGGGGCTGAGGAGTTCTTGGAGTCCGTCAAGACAGATATCTTCAAGGATCAGGTCTTTGTCTATACACCGAAGGGAGATATCAAGGAGCTTCCCAGCGGGTCAACGCCCCTGGACCTTGCCTACAGGATCCACACTGAACTTGGGCACCGGTATATTGGCGCGAAGGTCAACGGCAAGCTGATGGCTATGGACTACCAGCTCCGCAACGGCGATACCGTGGAGATCATGACCAGCAAGGTGGCCCGTGGACCAAGCCTTGACTGGCTGAACTCCCATTTGGGGTATGTAAAGACTGCAAACGCCAAGCAGGCCATCCGCTCATGGTTCCGCCACCAGGAGCGCGGCGTCAATATCCAGCGCGGCCAAGATTTACTCAAGAAAGAACTACGACGGCTGAACGTGACCATTGAGGAAATTGAGGTCGCTAGGTTGTTTCGCGTAGACTCGGCAGATGACTTCCTAGCATCTTTAGGAAGCGGAGTCGTTAGCACAGCGCAGGTCGCGGGCAGGCTCTCCGCTCTACAAGAGATATCTGGGATCCAAGATGCGGAGCATGAAGAGGTCTCTCTTAGTGGGTCTTCAACAGGGATTGAGGTCCTAGGTGTAGGAGACCTGCTTACGCACATGGGCCTATGCTGCCACCCACTGCCCGGCGATCAGATTATTGGCTACGTAACCCGGACCAGGGGCGTAACGGTCCACCGTGGAGATTGCCCCAACATCCGCCACTCTACTGACCGTGAGCGCATGGTGGAAGTCTCCTGGGGCCATGCAAAAAACTTGTACCCCGTACGTGTTGGTATTGAAGCCTGGGACAGAGTGGGACTCCTCAGAGACGTGACCGTTGCTGTCACAACGGAGGGCATTAACATGCTCTCCGTTGTGACACAGGTCCATGATGACGCCACGGTTTCCATTTACCTCACCGTACAGGTGCAGGGAATGGAGCAAGTCAGCCGTCTGTTCTCACGGGTGGAGGGCATCCGCGGCGTGTCCAACATCCTTCGTATGACCAACAGCAAGAACCCGCCTGGCAGCAAGGTGGAAGACATCTCCAAGCTCCATTAATCAGCCTTGCTGCAAAGGCCCCATGGCGTGGTCACGGGTGCCTGCGCTATAATGAACCTTGCATACTATGCACCTGAGATAATCAAGTCCGCCGGTTTAGGTAGGAGGTCATTCGTGCCCGCAGAGAAAACAGCCCGTGTGCAGGAACGCAAACGGATAATCAATCGACGGGTGCGCTCAAGCACCCGGACTATGGAAAAGCAAGCGCAGCGTTTGCTGGAGCAAGGCGACACAGACCAGGCCAAGCCTGCAGTGGCCCAAGCCATCATTAACTTGGACAGAGCCGCACGGAAGGGGATCATTCATCCCAACAACGCGGCACGCCACAAGTCTCACCTTGCTCAACGGCTTAACAAACTTACGAGCGCTGGCTCTTAGTCCACACACCTGTGACCTTTAGGTAGAGCGCCTCAGAAGAGGCGCTCTATTTTTTGGCTATGACAGTCGCTTATTGACGGAGTCTGCTCTGCCCAGTAGGCTTGTCCTGAAACATTAGTTCCAACCTCAATTTCATTTCTCAAGCTCGGAGCGGACCGTTGCATAAGACATCTCCACGACAGCAGCAGATGCTGGACTTCATCCATGCTTATATTGACGAGCACGCATATCCTCCCTCTGTTAGGGACATTCAACAGGCATGCGAGATTAGCTCAACGTCTGTAGTCCATTACAACTTGCACATTCTCCAACGTGAGGGGTTCATCCATAGAGACCCTGAGGTCTCCCGTGGGTTGGAGGTGCTTGACGGCATCACTCCAAGCCGCACGCCAATGCCCAGCGTGCCTGTCATTGGCTACATCGCAGCGGGCTCACCCTTACCCGCAGCTGATGAGGCGCTACGGCATGACCCACTGGAGACGGTAACGCCGCCGGATGGCATCGACACACGAGGGGTTGGCGACCTCTACGCACTGCGAGTACGAGGGCTATCCATGATTGACGCGCTCATTGACGATGGTGATGTGGTGATATTCCGTCCCGCCACTGAGGCACGGAACGGAGACATGGTGGCTGCCTGGCTCATAGAGGAGCAGGAGGCCACTCTCAAGCGCATCTACCACGAGGGAGCGAACGTACGGCTTCAGCCGGCCAACTCCCAGATGGAGCCCATAATTGTGCCAGCAGGCAACGTTGAGATTAAGGGCAGGGTAGTTGCAGTTATCCGGCGTTTGGAGTAACAAAGCAAACCAGTGACGTTTATAAAACAGGCCCGCGAAATTGTTCGCTGGCCTGTTTGTTATTCCGGATACAAGCCTTTA
>JAQBVZ010000066.1 GCA_027625205.1 Chloroflexota bacterium | reverse complement strand
AAAAAACTGCGTCAAGAAGATTGCTACACAAACTGGCAACCCAATTTGCTCTATTTCTTTTACCGTTATTAAGGATATCTAGCTGAACAAGAGGGGCAAAATTTGATAATGAGCAATGGAATCGGATTTGGGATAATTCGGCTTCACACTCGATAGAACATATTCTTCCACAAAGCTCAGGGAAGTCTTACATACACTGGTTGGGTAACCTTTTAATACTCCCTCCCAAACTGAACTCAAAATTAGGCGCCACTCCACCGAAAACTAAGGCCGATGTGACCTTACCCCCGAAAACAGTAACAGTAGCAAGTAGAGTCCTCCGCTAGAATAAAGCGTTGAAGGAGGACTCATGGTTCGCAAGAGGTACACAGAGGAACAGATCATAGCCGTGTTGAATGAGGCCGAGGCAGGGGCCAAGACAGGCGAGCTTTGCCGCAAGCATGGTGTGAGCGACGCCACCTTCTACAAATGGAAGGCCAAGTACGCAGGGCTGACGGTGAGCGAGCTCAAGAGGCTACGGTCCCTGGAGGATGAGAACCGGCGCCTCAAGCAGATTGTGGCGCCGCAAGCGCTGGAGAACTGGGCACTCAAGGAGTTGCTGGCAAAAAAACTTCTAAAGCCCAAGGCGAGGAGAATGGCGGCGTCATACGCTATAGAGGGTCTTGGGCTGAGCGAGAGGAGGGCTTGCCTGCTAGCCGGTGTGACACCCTCGGTCTATCGGTATGAGCCAAAGCAGGGCAGTGATGATGATTTGCGCCAGAGGATGCGGGATCTGGCCGGGCAGAGGAAGCGTTTTGGCAGCCCCAGACTGCACATCATGCTCAAGAGAGAGGGGTTGGTGGTCAATCACAAGCGGACCGAGCGGATCTACCGGGAGGAGGGGCTTGCCTTACGGAGAAAGAGGCGGCGCAAGGGCGCGGCAGGAGCCCGGGTGACCATTCCGGCTGCCGAGCGGCCTAACCAGAAGTGGTCCATGGACTTCGTGACCGACAGCACGGTGACCGGTCGGCACTTCCGTGCCCTGACCATTGTGGATGACTACTCGCGGGAGTGTCCCGCCATTGAGGTGGATACCTCCCTGGGTGGCGTCAGAGTGGTCGGCGTCCTGGACAGGCTGGCAGAGATAAGAGGGCTGCATGAAGTGATAACGGTGGACAACGGGCCTGAGTTCGCAGGCAAGGCCCTGGACGAGTGGGCGTCCCGCAGGGGCATCAAGCTAAACTTCATACGCCCCGGAAGGTCGGTGGAGAACGCCTTCGCCGAGAGCTTCAACGGCCGGTTGCGTGACGAATGCTTGAATACCAACTGGTTCATGAGCGTCACACATGCCCAAGAGATCATCGAGAGCTGGCGGCAGGACTACAACGAGGTCAGGCCCCACGGATCATTGAAAGGCAAATCCCCAAAGGAGTATGCGGAAGCGGCAGCAGCACTCTACTAGCCACTGATACTAATAACGTGGTAAGGTCAGATGCATTTAACAAAACGGGCCTTTTGGTTGCCGAGCAAGTGATCGAGTCTCTCCCGAACTGGAACAAGTCTGCAGTTGCGAAACGCGAAAATCAACTTTTGGAATGGGCTATTCAAGAGTGGGGAGACTAACTCTTAGCTAGTGAGCCCACAATGCATCGCAATGCCCAAGTTAGAGCATAAGTAGAAGGCGGCCCTAGATTAAAAGTTCGTTGCCTGGGCAACCCTACCCCCTTCCCTACCGCCACACCTACAAACGCGGTACCATATAGTTGTAGGCGTTCCTGCGGAGCAGGCCGTGGGCGTGCTCTGGTACGTATACATAGATAACCGCAGCCTCCAATTGGCTGCTTTCTCATAGAGGGGTGGAGGCGTCATGATTCAACGTGATATTGGCAAGGACACACAACTGAACGTCCGCATGTTCATCACCATGCTCCTGTTGGGACTGGTGTACGCGGGCTTCCTCTACTTCCTGTTCAGCCTGGGTGCCAACGTGGCGGTCATGCTGGTGTTTGCCATCGTGCTGGTGGGCGTCCAGTTCTACTTCTCTGACAAGATGATACTGGCGTCGATGCACGCCAAGGTGGTGTCTGAGGCGGACCAACCCAAGCTGCACGAGATGGTGACTCGCCTCTCGCTGACGGCAGGCATCCAGAAGCCGAAGATAGCCATCTCAGAGATGCAGGTGCCGAACGCCTTTGCCGCCGGCCGCAGCACCAATAAGGCCACGGTTGCCGTCACCACAGGACTGTTGGCCATACTGAGTGACCGTGAGCTTGAGGCGGTGCTGGCCCACGAGATTACGCACATTAAGAACCGCGACGTGGTGGTAATGACCATCGCCAGCTTCTTTTCTGTGGTGGCCTCCACGCTGATGAGCTTCTTCTTCTGGATGAGCCTCTTTGGGGGTATGGGCCGCAGCAGGAACAGCAGCGCGGGCAACTACATCATGATTGCGTACATGGCCACTATCGTGGTCTGGCTGATCAGCTTGCTGCTGGTGAGCGCTCTTTCACGCTACAGGGAGTACTCGGCGGACCGGGGCGCTGCCATCATCACGGGCAACCCCAACGATTTGGTGACTGCACTGACTCGTATCAGCGGCACGGTGCAACGCGTTCCCAAGGACGACCTCCGCAAAGCTGAAAAGATGAACGCCTTCTTCATCATCCCGGCCGTTGGTGACGGGATAGTCAACCTCTTTGCGAGCCACCCACCTGTGCTGAAGCGTATTGAGAAGCTCCAGCAGATCCAACAGAGCATGATGGGGGGATGGGCTTCTTAGGCGGGCTGTTCAAGCGCCTGCCTCCAGAACCGACCTCGTTCTCGGTGGCAATGCAGGCGCTGTCCAGCGCAACCCCACGACTCAAAGATCTGGAGACACTGTCCACCGGCGTGGCGGGCGTCCTCATCCGCGACGACGGCTTGGGCGGCAGCGAACCGCTGGTCGCCATCGACAGAGTCCTCCGTGCCTATGCCCCCGCGCAAGAGGCAAAGACCCGCCTGGAGACGGATGAGCACGGCTATCACTGGGTCACCGTCCATCACGAGTGGTTTGACGGCCTGACAACGGGCGTCCGCGTGGTGGGTGAGGCCTTCCTCAAGCAGGACTACGGTGAGCGGATAGTGGCGGCGGTCTTCCCCTTCACGTGGAAGGAGAAGAAGGTCTACCTGATCTACCTCCCTGGCAGCGGCCGGTTCACTCCATTTGTTCCCATTAGCAAGCAGGATGACCTGCGTGACCTCGCCTTGGAGGTGCGGGTGGAGGAAGCGCTGCGGCGGATTATCCCCACGGAGCGCGATATGTCCCAGTGGTACCCCATGTGGGATATGCCTATCTAGCGCTAGCGCAGTACGGCTCCCAATCTGTGCTATGCTCCCACGCAAAGTCCCCAAATACGCCGCGTAGGAGAGCAAACATGTACGCACGAGTCGTAACGTTCACTATAGGCCAAGGCAAGCGGGAAATCGCGGAGAAGATGGCGGCCGACATCATCCCGGCAACCAAGCAGCAAAAAGGCTGTCAGAGCGCTGCGCTTTTCACTGATGATAGCGACGGCTCAGGCGGGTTGGTTGTCATGTGGGAAACCCAGGCGGATGCGGACGCCAGGTCCGTGGTCATCAGCCCCAAGCTCAGTCAGCATTTGGCCGGCAACACCCAGGGCCCGCCCAGCATCCGCTTATACGAAGTGCTCCAGAGCTAAAACTCCCGCTCCGCCGCGTTGGGGCAGCACGTTGACAGTACCCTGCGGCTACTGCACCCGCCGCATTTGGCCCACGTACGTGCCACATCACCCCGCTTCTGATAACCTTCCGCTGCTAACGCCAACCCGGGCTAAAAGCATTTGGATGAGACAAAAAGGAGCGCAACATGGCTGCACCAAAGGTTATTCCCGCTGTCATGCGGTCAAAGCTAGTCTTAGAGGCTGCCTCGCAGTTGGTTGAGACCAGCACCTGGAAGTACAAGCAGTCCATGGTGACCATGCGCGTCCAGGGTGACGAGGCCCAGGCCATCACCATCCTGGCCAGTGACGCTCCTCCAGCGCTGGAGGAGGTCGCGTCGGGCAGGGCGGACATCGCCATCATCAACCCAACGGGCGTACTCACGGAGGCGTACCTGGGCAAGGGGCCTTTTACCAAACCAATGCCCTTCCGCGTCATTACCGTCATGCCTTCCTATGACCAACTCCTCTTTGGCGTGACTGCGACGTCCGGCATCACGTCGCTTCGGGACATCAAAGAGAAAAAGTACCCGCTGAAGGTCTCGCTGCGGGGCCAGCAGGACCACTCCGTCCACATGGTGGTTGACCAGGTACTGGCGGCGGCTGGCTTCACAATGGACGACATCCGCTCCTGGGGCGGTGAGGTCCGCTACGACAACGGCCTGCCTGACATGCCCACTCGCATCGGTGCTATCGAGCGTGGCGAGATTGACGCCATCTTTGACGAGGCGGTAATCCGCTGGGCGGACGATGCGTCGCGCCTGGGTATGCGCATCCTCCCTCTGGATGACGGCATCCTGTCGGAGATGGAGGCGTTGGGCTTCCGGCGGGGCGTACTGGACAAGGCAAGCCACCCCGGCCTGCCGGAGGATGTGCCCACGCTGGACTTCAGCGGCTTTGCCGTCTACACCCGTGACGATGTACCGGACGATGTGATACGTGACTTCTGCGCAGCCATTGAGGCCCGCCGTGACCTCATGCCCATAGAGGACGGTACACCAGTACCCCTTGAGATGATGGCCAAAGACACGCCAGAAGGTCCGCTGGACGTGCCCCTGCACCCTGCTGCTGAAGCCTACTGGGGAGAACGAGGGTATCTTTAGGCTGGACGTGTTCAGACCCAGTGAGGAGCTTTAGATAACAGGACTTATTTACACGGCTGGCGTCCATAGATCGGGACTGCTAGTGATTGAATACGTCTCAGCGATATCTAATAGAGCTTTCCTAGACGCTCTCTGTGAGACCTTCTAAGGTGTGACCTGCCCCCCGGATTAGGTCCAAGGATTTCTAGAATCCGACCGGTGTTTCCCTAGCCATCTGTGCCGCAAACTCCTCTGGCGACCGGTTCCCTAGGGCACTGTGGGGCCGGACCGCATTATAGTCGTCACGCCAAGCCTCGACGATATCTCGTGCTGCAGGCAGGCTCATGAACCAGTGCTCGTTGAGGCACTCGTCACGGAGCCGTCCGTTGAAGCTCTCGATGGACGCATTCTGCACCGGCTTGCCGGGGTCGATGAAGTGCAAGTGCACCCCATGGGCATACGCCCAGGCGTCCAACGTTCTTCCTGCGAATTCAGGGCCGTTATCCACCGTGATCAGCTCTGGCAGGCCACGCTCACCGACCAGGCGGTCCAACACCCTCGTCACCCGCAAACCGGGCAGCGAAGCATCCACCTCCGTCGCAAGGCTCTCTCGGGTGAAATCATCGATCACCGTCAGCACCCGGATCCGCCTGCCACTGGCCAGAGCGTCAGAGACGAAGTCCATGGACCACCGTTGGTTCTGACGTTCTGGTGTGGGCCTGGGGATCCGAGCGACGCTTGCCATCCGCTTGCGCTTGCGTCGCC
>JAQBVZ010000065.1 GCA_027625205.1 Chloroflexota bacterium | reverse complement strand
CTGCCAAGCGAATGTAGTAGGCCTGGACCGAAAGAGTGGAATGCTTTACCAACGGTTTTGTCCTCCTAGTCGATTATGATAATGAGCGCGCCCTTCTTCCGAATACAGTACTGCGCCAGTTGAAATTTGGACAGGTAGTCCGACCTCGTCCTGCACGTGGAGGGTCAGTTGAAAGTCGTCGAGCCAGTTGCGCCCGTCCACGCCGTTATCGGGCAGGACCGGGTCGTCTTTCAGAAAGATGCGCAGACCTTGAAAATCCTTGTAGATGCGATCTAGCACGATGATGTTGGGGGCGACCACCAGAAAGTTCCATGCAAGCTCGGAATCTGGCTCATAGAGCTTGTGGTAGAAGCTCCACGCCAGCACCAGGCTCAGCACCTTGAGTTTGCCGGTGCCGGTCGCTGCTAGGCCCGCCTGCCGCATGGTAGAACCCTTGGGCATCCTCCCACGAGGAGAAATCTCCGCAGTTCCTGTCAGGACCGTCGGGGTCATAGAGGAGCGCTCCATTCAGCGGTACGAGTGTTGGAGCCGGAGGTATTCCGGGCAGCTGCCCTGGGTCGTCTTCTATGATCAGTCGTACTTCCGAAGGGCAACTGCCGAGCATGCCCCTGAGCGCCACGGTGAAGCTGAAGGACGCCTCCGGAAACGTGCTGGAGAGCCACGAATTCGCCCTGTAGAGCAAGGAGTCCGACGCCCTGGTGCTGATGGCGGTCTCGGTGTGCGACTCGGTGGATGGTTCGGGGAACTGGGTCTGCTCCAACTCCTTCGGCTTGGCGAGTCTCATCGGGCTGCTGAAATGGATGGCCCCCACGCAGCACACCGCGGTGGTTAATAGCGGCCACCAGGTGAAGTTTCGGGTTGTGGGAAACCTCAACGCAGATGGAGACCTGAACGACTGGTACGATACCGTGGCCCCCTTCGACGGAAAGGCCGACGCGTGTGAGGCGAACCCCTGGTGGGAAGAAGTGCTCCGCCAGATCAACGACCTTTACTTGCTCAATGACGGTATGAAGCCTGTTGCCGGGCAGCAGCGCTACTACTTCGGAATGGTCCGCCCCGGTATCCCGGGAGGCACGGGGGGAATGGCCGTTGAGATTGGCGGCCGTGTCGCGGCCGGCAGGACCAGCGTCATCCGTATGGGAGTCGAAACCAACGATCAGGTTGTGGCCCATGAGACTGCGCACATGCTGGGGGCTCAGCACACCCACAAAGACCAACCCGCGGCCTCCTGCTACAACCTGGCCTGGGACGACTCCACGGACTGGGCCTTAGGCAAAACGGTCTGCTCAGGCGTGGACTTATGGCTCAATACCCCTCTTCCCTCCCAGGAGGCGTCTGGCACCAGCGGCATGAAGGCAGCAATGAACGGCGTCCCCAGCATGAGCGTCTTGGACGGCTGGTGGGTAGAGGGCCACGTGGAGGGCGTGACCGGATGGGCCATAAAGGATGGGCACCCAGGAGCGGGCGCGCTAGACGATGCGGGGTTCATTTACGACAAACTGGAGTCAGCGATCATGCCGCTCTTCTACCAGCGACCCGAGGCATATGGAGAGGTCATGCGGTGGAGCATTGCCCTCAATGGCTCCTTCTTCAATGCCCAGCGGATGCTGCGCCAGTACCTAAGTAACGCCTATTTCCCCGGTGGTGGTCTGGGTTCTCGGCCCTGACTTTAGAATCGTTCCGTCACGTTCCTTTTCCATTATTTCCGCCAGAAGAGAATCGTCAGGAGTAGCGTGCTCAAGAGCGGCTGATGCGCTTGCTACACTATCTCCATGCTCGTGGCCTGAGGCGGTATACAATGGCTGGAACCTAGGCTGCCTACCGATAACCACACCCCACTTGTGATTGCACAAATAGAATAGTCGGCGTAATGAGACTTTTCCAACCACTAGCAACTCTTACAGAGCAGGACGTTAACAAAGGCCTGCGGATGATGACCCTGGAGGGGACTGTCTCTCTGGGTTTTTTCAGTATCACCACCACATGGTTCCTGGCCGCGTACGCTCTTTCTTTGGGCGCCAGCAACCTACAGATAGGGCTGCTGGCGGCCGCTCCGTTTCTAACCAGATTGCTTCAAATCCCTTCCATCCTACTAGTGGAGCGTATCAGACGGCGTAAAGCTATAGCTGTCTTAACGTGGGTCCCCGCTCAATTACTTTGGATACCCGCAGCGCTGATTCCCGTGTTCATTGATGTACCGGGCGGGTTAGCAATTTCACTCTTGTTGGGCATAGTCACATTACGCGGAGTGCTTGTCGCCGTTGTCGATACGGCCTGGCAGGGATGGGCTAGAGACCTAGTTCCTCAGCAAATATTGGGCCGGTTTTACTCTCGTCGGCTGGCGTACGCAACGATCACCGCTTCCGTGTTTGGCATCGGCGCGGCGGTCTTTGTGGATGTGTGGACAGCCCGGGCGCCTGTTGATTCTCAGGTCCTGGGCTACACCACTGCGTTGTTGTTTGGGACAGTATTCCTCGGGTTGCTCAGTCACGTATTCATGGCCCGCATGCCAGAACCGCTGATGTTAAAGCCGGTGCTTGTGTTGCGCTGGTAGGCGCCTCCGATGGTTTCCTGGACACATTGGGCCCACTGCCTGACGGCGTATCTCTGGTTTCGCTGACGGATGCGCCGGTTGACGTTGTGTTGTTTTTCAGCGTATCGCCGGATGAAGTGGCGGAGCGATTTGCGGAATTGGCCGGTGCGTTGGAGGTCAACGGCGCTCTTTGGGTGGCATGGCCCAAGCGGACGTCAGGCGTTTCCACTGACCTGTCGGATGGCGTAGTACGCTCGATAGGCTTGGACAATGGGTTGGTCGACAACAAGGTGTGCGCAATCGACAACACGTGGTCAGGGTTGCGATTCGTCTATCGTCTGGCTGACCGCGCAAAGAAACGGTAGCCACACGCAGAGGACGATTGGAGTAAGATTCCCGCACAGTTCGGGTGGGGAGGTAATGACCATGTCTACTGACGCGTTTATCGAGGAGCTATGGGGCTATGCGAAAGAGGTGCCCATGAAGGAGCACCCCTGGTTCAGGGGCATTGTTGAGCACCGCTGGACTCGTGAGCAGATAGTCCAGGGTGAGGTGCAGCACTACCTGCGCGTCCGCACCAACCCCATCTACTTCAGTTACATCCTTGCCAATGCCACGGCAGACGGTGACTATGATTTGCTGGAACCCATTATGGACAATATCCGCGAGGAATTTGCGGGTGCTAAGTCCCATGTGGACATCATGTACCAGTTCTTGGAAGAGGCTGGCATATCCAAGGAGGAGGCTGATTTAGCGGAGCCCACCCCCGGCACGCTGGCTGCAATTGAGACCATCGTTGGCTGTTGCCAGCGCCGCTCAGCGTTGGAAGGAATTGCCATGCTGGCTTTTGTGGAGGCCCAACATGGTGGTCCTGGTGGTGCTGCGGACAGCGCGTACAAGGAGTTGATAGGCCACTATGGCTTCTCCAAGTATGCGGCAGCCACCTATGAAATCCATGCAGTAGAAGACGTGGGCCACGGCTCACGTCAGATTGAGGCGCTGGCGCGTTACGCCACCAATGATGAGATGCGGCAGAAGATACGCCGCGCGGTGCAACTGGGAGTGACGGCGTTCAGCTTGGAGTGGGACGGCCATGTGCAAGCCATGACGGGCAAGCGCGAGTTCTGGGAGGGTGTCGCGCCATTAAACTTGAGACAGCCCAAATTCAAATTGCCAGCGCCCCAGAAAGCGTAGGGCTGACGCTACATCTGCAGCGTTCCCTGGAGAAAGCTGCGCAAGGCAGCGTTGAACGCTCCTGCCTCCTCTACCTGCGGGATGTGACCGGAATGCTCAAAGATGACCGGCGGTGGAGCGCCGAGCTGCTCCTGCAGATGATAGGCATAGTCAACGGGGAACAGCGGGTCATGCCTGCCCCAGTAGATTTGTATAGGAACGGAACTAGCCGGAGAGCCGTGCTTCTCCAGAATTTCATCGATGGGTTCAGCGTCCGCTGCAAGGCGCAACTGATAGAGGAACTGCATACGGTTGGCTTTCTTGGACAGGGACGCCACTGACCATGCGAGTACCTCGTCGGTGATGAATTCTGGGTTGTGGACAAAGCTTTTCAAAAACGCACGCAACGCTACGCGGCTCAGCCGCAGTTGAAAGGCTTCACCCAGTAAAGGCGCGCTAATAAGCCGGAGGAGTTGATGGTTAATGGGGCCAACTCCTCCAGGAGCAACTACGGCCAAGCTACCTATGCCTTGGACCTTCCGTATCACTGCTTGCAAGGCTACATACCCTCCCAGCGAATGGGCAATCACCGCGACTGAACTCACCCCCAGGCGCTCAATGACCTGGGATACAAGCTGAGCTTGCTCTGCGCCCGTTGGCGGTGCTTGCAAAGGGCTGGACTCACCAGCCCCAGGCAGGTCAACCGCGTAGACGGCGTGGTCTCGTGCTAGGTCGCGCATCGTTGGGAGCCACCAGTGCCATGACGCGCCCAGACCATGAATCAACAATACGGGTGGGCCTTCACCAGAGGCGGCGCAGTGGATACGCCATCCTATGACATCAAGGTAATGGTGCTGAATACCCAAGACTTCAGCTATGGGAACTGCGCGGCTGCCCTTAGCGGGCCTGTGAGAAAAGGGGAGTTGGTGCTTGCTTGGCATAATTGGCCGTGAGGAGACCGCACATATGAAAGAGGGCCTCCACGCAGAGGCCCCCTTTCATATCACTAAGTATTAAAAACGATTCTAGGCTTCCCCAAACATCTCCACGGGAGTCTGGCGAGGGCCGTAGACCTGCCAATACTTGCCAGTGTCATAGTCGTAACGGCCTTGAAGGAAGTCGCCGGACTTCTCGCTGCGGATGATGATGGCCACCGTCTCCTCACCAACGCTGCGTTCTGCATGGATCTCGTAAGGTCGCACCAGGTCAAGGTCGCCTGGCTTCACCTCAAAGCTGCCGGTCTCCTCAATTTTGATGTGACATGACTCGGGCGTGCCTTCCACCCTGCGGTAGCGGTCAATCATTTCATGACCCGTCAGAACGCCATACAGCGTGAAGATGTGGCCGTGGTCATGGATGCCCTTGTAGGTGGGGTGGTCCTCTGTGCTGGGCGGCTTGACGCGGTTCTCCGGCAGGCGCTTCAGCCCGTTGACGGCAAACCCATAGTCAGGGTCAACGTAGAACAGCAGGTTTTCCGCCCGGTCCGTCACGATGCACTCCGGCCAGTTCTTGGAGGCTTCCTGCAAGTCAGGGTCAGCCAGCAACTCACGGAGGATGGAGGTCAACTTCAGCCAGCGTATCTCAGTGTCAGTCTCCTGGGCAAAGAGGTCACAAGTCTGGGCTATGAACCGGTCAAGGGCAGTCTCAGTCCGTGTAGTGGTCATCCGGTCTCCTTATCCCTTATCCGCCGACGGCGGGAACGCCTTCCATCTGATAGAAACTTGCACAATTGTCCCACAGAATCTTTCGCTTGTCCTCATCCGTGATGTCTAGCTCCAGGAATGCTGACACTGCCTCTGGGAACCGCGAGTCTGTGTGCGGGTAGTCTGTTGAGAATACCATATGGTCAGAGCCTACCCAGTCAATAGCATACTTGGCAGGTATCTCATCTGGCTCCACAGACACCCAGCA
>JAQBVZ010000064.1 GCA_027625205.1 Chloroflexota bacterium | reverse complement strand
CTTGCGGTGGGGTCATCAATGCCCACGACGGGATACGGACGATGAACCCTATTGGCCAGCAGCCTTGTGTGCTGCACTGTGTCCGGACGTATCTCAATCACCACCTGACCCCGGACGGGCTTACCGCCCTCATACGCTATGGGCGCGTCAATGCCCAAAAGCATGTCGCTGCGATAGACGTCGCTCTGCCAGCCGACGGACGCCACGGAGTAGCCACGCTGGAAGAGGAAGCCATCACCCACGGGGATACCCGCCGAGCCCTGCCGGTTTGGGACGGCCAGATTGAAGGTGGGGACCACCTGTCGTCGACCTCTGTTGACCACATCCACAATGAGCCGCCGGTTGCCAAGGGCCGAGTCCACAGGCACAAGCAACGTGAAGTCAGAGGCAAACCGCGCACGGCCATCAGCTTCACGCGGGGCTAAGGCCAGGTCAATGATGCCCTGATTGGCCTCATGCGTAGGGTCAACAGCAAACGTGAATATCCCGTCGATGCGCTCGTACGCACCGGCAGCGCCAAAGCTCCGGCCTTCCGCAAAAGGTGTCCTGCTGGTGACGTCCACGCCAATCACTGCCATGGCACATTCCTTCATGGGACAAGTGCATACGAGGCAAGGGCGACTTTACCAGATTGAGGTCACAGGGAGCCAAGCGCCAATTCCAACGCCCGTTCTTGGAAAACAACAAGCTCTTCCAGCACGGCGATGAGCGCCTGGCCCCACGGGATGTCACCGTCAACGATAGGGAGGTGCAATTGCTGGTTGCCAACCTTCACACCGTGGCCCAGGGCCTTTTGCAAGGCGAGACTCGCTCCACCAGCGGGGTCACGCAGCTTCATGGTGATCTGGTTGTTCCGTAGCACCACTGACTCCACACGAGCGTTCCTGGCAAGGATACGGATGCGCACCGAGTACAGCAGGTTGTAGAGTTCCTCCGGCAGCTTGCCAAACCGCTCCCGCAACTCAACACCTAGAGCCTCCAGTTCATCAATGTCCGCAGAACGGGCCAGGCGTTGGTAGAGCGTCATGCGCGTTGGCATGTGCCCAACCAGGTCTTCCGGGATGAACCCCGGCAGGTCCAAGTCCACCATGGGCTCCGGCATATCCCGTCTGGTGGACACCCCGTTTCCCTCCTGCTCAGCCCGTAACTCCTCTACGGCCTCTGAGAGCAGGCGGGCGTACAGCTCAAAACCGACGGCGTGGATATGACCGCTCTGCTCCCCGCCAAGGATATTGCCCGCGCCTCTGATTTCCAGGTCCTTCATGGCAATACGAAAGCCAGCGCCAAGCTCTGTCGCGGCCATGATGGTCTGAAGCCGCCGCTGGGCTGTCTCCGTAAGCTTGCGGCCACGAGGCACCAGGAGATAGGCGTAAGCACGGTGCGTGCGGCGTCCCACGCGGCCACGTAGCTGATAGAGCTGCGCCAGGCCAAACCGGTCAGCGTGGTCAACAATGAGCGTGTTCACGCCCGGGATGTCCAGGCCTGATTCAATAATGGTGGTGCATACAAGGACGTCAGCGGCGCCCTCCGCGAACTCGTCCATCACCTGCGACAACTCTTCCTCATTCATCTGTCCATGGCCCACAAGGACAGTCGCCTCTGGCACGAGCGTTCGCAACTTGTCTGCGGTGAGGTAAATGCTGCTCACACGGTTGTGGAGGAAGAACACCTGACCTTCACGGTCAATCTCTCGCAGGATGGCCTCACGGATGAGGTCATCCGACGACTCAGCAAGGTAGGTCTTGATGGGCAACCGTTCCTCTGGCGGTGTGTCGATGGACGATATGTCGCGAATGCCCGCCATGGCCATGTGCAACGTCCGCGGTATGGGCGTGGCCGTCATGGTCAGCACGTCCACCTCACTCCGCATAG
Source organism: Chloroflexota bacterium (assembly GCA_027625205.1). Taxonomy (GTDB): domain Bacteria; phylum Chloroflexota; class Dehalococcoidia; order Lucifugimonadales; family Australimonadaceae; genus JAQBVZ01. The sequence goes on along the minus strand of JAQBVZ010000064.1, from coordinate 3,778 downwards.
AACGCAGCTTTTCCTTATGGCCCACGCCAAACCGGTGCTCCTCATCAATGATGACCAAGCCCAGATTATTGAAACCCACGTCCTTCTGAAGGAGCCGGTGGGTGCCTATGACCACGTCCACCTCTCCGCTCTTCAGCTTTTCCACCACCGCGTCTTGCTCTGCGTCAGTCCGAAAACGACTGAGTACCTCCAGGCGAACTGGAAAGCCGCTCATCCGTTCACTGAAGGTTGCATAGTGCTGCTGCGCCAAAATAGTGGTGGGCACCAGCACGGCCACCTGCCTGCCGTCCATCACCGCCTTGAAGGTCGCACGCAGCGCCACCTCCGTCTTTCCATAGCCCACGTCCCCGCAGACCAGACGGTCCATGGGACGGGCGCTCTCCATGTCCTCCTTCACGTCATCAATAGCCATGGCCTGGTCAGGCGTCTCCTGAAAGGGGAAAGAGTCCTCCATCTCCCGTTGCCACGGCGTGTCAGGAGCGTGGGAAATCCCCTCAGCAAGTTCCCGTTGCGCATAAAGTACCAGCAGGTCCTCTGCCAACTTCTTTGTAGACTCTTTGGCTCTGGCAACGACCCGCGTCCACTCCTGCGTTCCGAGACGCGTCAGCGACGGCGACTGGTCACTACCGCCAAGGTACTGGCTCACGCGGTCCAAGTGCTCCATGGGGACGTAGAGCTTGTCACCCTCCGAATAGCTGAGAACCAAGTATTCCCGTTGTATTTCCGCGCCAGCAGTTTCGGTGTCGTCTGAGGCCATTTGCAGCGTGCCGGTGAACTGGGCAATGCCGTGGTCTGCATGAACCACATAGTCGCCGGGCTGGAGTTCATCCAGGACCACGTGGCGTCGTGGCGCCTGCTGCCGCCGGGTGGTGCGGCGTTTGGCGGTGCCAAAGACCTCCGCATCACTCAGCAGCGTTACCACAGCAGGAGCGCCGTCCATTTCGCCAGACCGCAACTCCCATCCACTCGCCACAGGAACGTGGACGACGCTGACACTGCCCTGCGCTGGCGGCTCATCCAGTGACCGCATCTCCCGCGCGCCCACGTCAGAGTCCTTCAGCACCTCCTGGAGCCGCTGGGAGTGTTGACTGGCAATAACCATCGGTGCCCGGTGGGCTGATTGCAGGTCTTCACCCAGGGCCTCAAGTCTGCTGTGGTAGGAAGGGGCGGACACAAATGGTAGAGCGCTTGCGATGTCACTGGGACCGCTGTGCCACCGGCTGATTCCCAGTTGACTGGGCCAGTCATTTATTCCACTGGAGACCGTCTCCCAGTCTGTCAGGTTGGAAGGAAACCCCAACGCAAGCTCACCCCGCTCCTGCTTGGCCAGACGCAGGTTGATTGCGCCATCCTCCCACTGACGAGCCGCCTCCAATATCTCCGCCTCTTCATTCAGCACCACAATGGCGCCTGAGTCCGGCGTCAGATGGTCAAGCAGCGTATGGGAGTTGAAAAAACCTGTATAGAACGGAGCGTCATCAGGCGTGGCTCCTGCCATGAGCTCTGCAAGCTCCTCCTGGACGCGGTCTCGCTCAGAGGTCGCGCTGGAAGAGAAGTCCAGCGCCCGTACTCGCTCACCCACCTGGTCATGGTCAGCCAGAGTGGGCAGGACTTCCCAAGCGGGCAAAATGGTCACAGACTCCGTCTCTTCACCGGAGCGCTGGGTGACGGCGTCAAACCAGCGGATGGTGTCCACCTGCGTACCCCAAAGCTCGATACGCACCGGTTTGAGGTGGCCTGTTGGGAACACGTCGATGATGCCGCCGCGACGGCTCACCGTACCAGGGCCCTCCACCACAGGTTCAAAGCGGTAACCCATGCGCGCCCACTGCAAGAGCAATGGCTCAAGTGACAGCTTCTCACCGCGCCGGACAACGTGGGTCAGGTCATCCATCAACTTTGGAGAGAGGGTGCGCTGCATGAGCCCCGCTGCTGACACCACCACCAAGGGAGGCCCGCTAGCAAGCGCGCCGCTGAGAGAGCCCAAGGCCGTTAGTCGCTCATGGACTGTGCCAGGGTCCAAGGAAAGCCGCTCATACGGCAGCACCTCAGACTCAGCGAAATGGTATATGGGCGCGCCATCTCCGCAGTAGGCCAGAAGCTGCTCCACCATTCTGCGAGCGTCATCTGGGCGAGGACAGACCACCACCATGGGCTTACCCAGTTCACGCCACAAGGCCCCCAGGACGTAGGGCTTAGCCTGCTCCAGACCAGAGACGTCTGCCCGCCCCCCCGCAATGAGGGCGTCAACCACCCTCCGGTAAGCCGGCACGGACGATAGCAGAGAGAACAGGCCACGTAGGCTCAAATCGGCATGCTCCACACGCACAACAAGGCGTGAGCGGCAGGCCCATACCCGCCACAAACGCCGAAAAGGACCGAATTCATCGGCCCTGGCAGTATTGTAGCATGGGGGCATTATGATTTCGGCACACCACAAGCTACGTCGCGCGCTGCTTTCAGCAATCGTAGTCGGCACCACGCTTGTTGTGACGGCCTGCGGGCAGGACACGGACAGCGTTAGTCCTACGCCGACTCCAAGTCAGGAACCCACTCCTGTCCAGGAACGCGAAGACGCCCCGCTGTGGGTCTACTGGCTTCAGGAACCGGACCTCGTTGAACTCAGTCGCAGTGACGCCGACATCTTTGTCATCGACTACTCACACGACGGCACGGAGGAGGGCGTTTTCACCCCGGCTGACTTGCAAACGCTGCAGACCAACGGCGCTGGTACGAGGACTGTCTTGGCGTACATGAGTATTGGCGAAGCCGAAGACTACCGCTTTTACTGGCAGGAAGGTTGGAAGCAAGGAAACCCGTCATGGTTGGACGAGGTGAACCCTCACTGGGCCGGAAACTTCAAGGTCCGCTATTGGGACCAAGGCTGGCAACGCGTCATCTTCGGCAGCCCCATGAGCTACGTCGACAAGCTCCTGGAGGCGGGATTCGACGGTGCGTATTTAGACATCATCGACACCTATGCCCACTACGCCGATCAGGGACGGCAGTCTGCGGAGTCAGAGATGGTGGAGTTTGTCAGGGCGCTGTCCGCCTACGCAAAAGGCAAAGACCCTGACTTCTTGATCATTCCGCAGAACGCGCCAGAACTGGGAACACACGCCTCGTACCTGGAGGCGGTAGACGGTGTCGCCCAGGAGGGCCTGCACTACGGCTACGACAATGAAGACGAGGCCACCGACCCATCGGTGACATCGGAGATTGACGCATACTTAAAACGCTTCTTGGACGCTGGAAAGCTAGTCCTTGTTGTGGACTACACTTCATCACCTGAGAATGTAAGGGACGCGTACCCTCTATCCGGGGCAAAGGGGTATTACAGCACGGTCACAACCGTCGACTTGGACAGCCTGCCATTCCCTATAGATAGTTCGTCTCCTTGACTACCACCTTTGACATCTCCTGGGGCTTCTTCACCCTTCTCGCGTGGGGCGGTGCCGACTATTTGGCGCGGACCAGCTCCGTGCGCACAGGCAGCCTCAACACGGCCTTCTTCGTCCAGGCGATTGGTTGGGTGCTGCCCGCGCTCTACCTGGGGGTCTCCCTGACCGTAAGCGGCGTCGATAGAGATATCGATTGGACGGCGCTAGCCCGCCTGGCCCCATTGACCGCCGTACTCCTGGGCCTGGGATACGGCATTTACTATCGTGGACTGGAAGTAGGCTCAGTATCTGTTGTCAGCGCGGTGACCTCAGCCTGGCTGCTGGTTGGCGTCCTGCTGGCCACCTTTTTCTTTGATGAGGTCATCACTTCGCCCCAG
>JAQBVZ010000063.1 GCA_027625205.1 Chloroflexota bacterium | reverse complement strand
CGCTGACCCGTGGAGCAACCCACTGATGATGTAATTCCACATCATCCAGCCCGTCGTAGTGAACCAGAAAAAACGGTCGTTTTCCGTGAGGTCCAGATGAAGCGCGTGGGCCTTCAAATGTTCGATCAGAATGCCGCCATGTCCTTGCACTATGGCCTTGGGCGCGCCCGTGGTCCCTGAGGAATACAGCACCCACAACGGGTGGTCAAAAGGTACCGGCTCAAAGATTAATTCCTGCCCCGTAACCAGAACGTCATCCCACAGCTTGGCGTTGACTAGGCCGCTCACGCTAGCGTGCCCATCCAGGCACGGGAGGACCACTGTGGTCTCCAATGTTGGCAGTTGGCTCTGAATATCCCGCACAGATGGTATCGAGTCGAAGGACTTGCCTGCATACCGGTAGCCGTCCACCGCCAACAGTACCTTAGGTTGAAGCTGTTGGAAGCGGTCCACCACGCTGGAAATGCCAAACTCTGGTGGGCAACTTGACCACACGGCGCCAATGCTTGCCGTGGCTAAGAAGGCAACCAACGTCTCTGGGATGTTGGGCATGTAAGCGACAACCTTGTCGCCGCGTTGCACGCCCAGCGCTCTGAGGCCAGCAGCCGCCTCTGCGGTACGGCCCCAAAGCTCTGCATACGTCATGTACGTCGGTGAGCTGTCCTCTGAGCCATACACCACTGCTAAATGATCATCCCGTCGACGCAGGGCATGTTCAGCGTAGTTGAGCTCAGCGCCAACAAACCACTTGGCGCCTTCAACCTGACGTTTGTCGAGCACTTGGGTGTACGGGGCATGGGTCTTGATCTGGAAATAGTCCCAAATGGAGGCCCAGAAGGCCTCCAGGTCCACCACAGACCATTGCCACAACGCATCGTAGGAATCAAAGCTCAGCCCACGAGTCTCACCCAGCCATTGCGTGTAGCGGCTGAGGTTGCTCTTTGCTATTCGCTCAGCGGATGGCTCCCACAGGAGAGTGCCTTCCGCCACGGGCGGGAACTCTGGCTGTTGTTGCATTGACTGTTGCCTCCCAGCGAAAGGCCATCCCCCCTGCTTTCAGCAAGTGATGGATGGCCGTTACCGCAGGCTTCTTGTACTAGTTTAACCGCTCAAAGATAGTGGCCGCGCCTTGGCCGCCGCCTATGCACATGGTCACCATGCCGTACTGACCATCAGAACGAGTTAGTTCTTCCATGAGCTTTACGGTCATAATGGCGCCCGTGGCCCCTACAGGGTGCCCCAATGAAATGCCGCTGCCATTTACGTTCGTGCGTTCTATGTCCATCCCAAGCTCTCGAATCACCGCCAGCGCCTGGGCCGCAAAGGCCTCGTTGAGTTCAATGATGTCCATATCATCCAAGGAGAGGTTAGTGCGGCTCAACGCCTTCTTCACCGCCGGCACAGGCCCAATTCCCATGTACGCCGGGTCCACGCCTGCAACGCCACGGCCAATCCACCGTAGCCGAGGCTTCAAGCCCTCAGCCTCAGCCCGCTCTTCCGACATCACCAGTACAGCAGCGGCGGCGTCATTGATGCCAGCAGAATTGCCTGCTGTCACCGTGCCGCCCTGCTTGAACACCGTGTTGAGCTTACCCAGCGTGGCCATGGTTGTATCAGCGCGCGGGTGCTCATCCTCCGTCACCACAACGGGGTCTCCTCTGCGCTGCGCCACTGATACCGGAGCGATTTGGTTACTGAAACGGCCTTCCTTCTGCGCAGTGATGGCGCGCTGGTGGCTGAGCACCGCAAGCTCATCTTGGGCCTCTCTGCTTACCTCGTACCGTTCGGCCACGTTCTCAGCCGTCACGCCCATGTGATAGTCATAGATAGGGCAACTCAGGCCCTGCGTAAGCGCGTCCACTGCCGTGTAGTCTCCCATACGGAGGCCCTGGAACCTGATGCCTGGCATCAGGTAGGGGACACCGCTCATGCTCTCATTGCCGCCAGCCACCACCACCTCAGCCTCTCCAGTCATCACAGCCATGACGGCCATATTGATGGCCTCCAGCCCAGATGAGCAGGCCCTGTTCACCGTAATCGCTGTCGTGCTCTCAGGAAGTCCGGCCGCAAGCATTGCACGACGAGCTGAATAGCCGGTCTCTGCCGCCTGGATAACGTTTCCCATGATGACTTCATCAATCAAATTAGGGTCGATGCCAGTGCGTTCAATCAGCGCCTTGATGGCAACGGCGCCCAGGTCTGAAGCCTGCATGTCCTTAAAGCTGCCGCCAAACTTCCCTATAGGAGTCCGCGTCCCGCCAACGATTACAACGTTACCCATACCGACACCTCTTTATTCTGCTCACGCAGGGCAGGCCTGGTGGCTACCCAGAAATCAAGCTGATGAAGTTTGCGCCACGAACTCTGTCATTGTGTCGGCAGGGCGGTGGCATGTCAACGGAAACCATCCTAAGTGCTCGTGAGCGCTAGGACGTGCATGGAGACACTTGCGTGGAATGAACGATGCCCTAGAGCACGGGGACGTGCTTATGCTTGGCGAGAGGCTGGTTCCTGTTGGCCGATCTCTGCCCTAGTCGCAAAGCCAACTCCACCCACGGGTACACCATCTTTGAAGACTACTGAATTGCCCAGTACGGCCGTGACACGGGGCACCGGCGTTAGGATGCCTGCCAGGTTTAACGGGTCACAAGCAGAGAAGTGCACCTCCTCGCCAGACGCCTCGCGCTTACGCAGCGCCCTAAGCATGTCCACCGCTTCCGGCAAGGCATACTGTTCACCAACGAATCCCGCCAGGAAGCGACCACCGCGAAGCTCTCCGCGCGCCTCTGCCCTCCTGAACACTTGCACTAGTGGCCGCCAAGAGCCCGCCATTGGCTCCCTGGCCAATAATTCCGGTATCACCACACCATAGCGTCGTAGAAGTTGGGCCGCCCTTGCCTCCGGCACATCATTCCTGGGAGCGCCGGACTGTAAAAGCGACCAGCGGCTGGAGAAAATCCGTTGCCGTGGCCCCCGCTGGAACCGGGAGGAACGTTGCACTCGTTTCTTGAGGCCACTCACCAGTCCACGCAGCGCGCTGAAGCCATCAGCAGTAACCAGGCCAGCGGCTACAAGTTGCCACAGCGCCTCCTCAACTTCGTAGGCCAATCGGTGTGTCCCACCGGCAATGTCCGGTACAAAAGAAGCGCCATGAGCGCTGAGGTACTCCAGCACCTCTCCAGCGGCGCCAGTCAACTCCGGCACGCCACCGTCTTCCGAGACGGGGCTGTCCAGCAACAATGGTAAGTCCTCACGCAGCGCCAGACTTACCGGGCCATGCTTTGACAATGGAGACCCTGCACTCTCCCCAATCTCTCGTCGCGCAAAACGGCCCCAGACAACCTCGCCGCTGAAGCAGAGGTGGTCCAACATGGACGGGGTGTAGTCTGCCACCCGCTGTGGAAGAATGTGCTCCTCCCACGCAACAGCGGCGGCTTCAAAGCCCTGCAACTGGTCTATCACCTCTATGACGCCCGCCTCACCGGAAAGTCGCGTCCCTGGAGTCGCGTGCTGCGATTCCTGCAGGAAGCGAATGAACGTGGCCGCAGGCACAGGCTGGATTTCCCGGCGCAGCTTGCTTATGGTGCAGTGGTGAATGCGCGCCAGAATGCGCCGGTCGCAGAACTCCTCACCCGCATCCTCTAGCGACATCCCCATTGGGCGGAAGCGGCCGCGCAGGAGGAGCCCCTCCACTTCCAGTTGGATAATCGCCGTTTTGACCGGGGGAGCAGGCATACGCAAGGTCTGCGCCATCTCTTCCACCGTAAACGGGCCAATGCAAGATGAGCGGCCCCGCATCAACTCAACTAACGCCTCTTCTTGCTCCAAGATTGTTTCAAGTTGCTGAGGTTCTGGGTCCAGCCTGGTCTCTGGGTATACCGCACACACCAAAGGCAGCCGCTCAGTTGCCACCCAGAAATCTTCATTCACTGAAGTTTCGTTCACATATACCCGTACAGCCCTGCCAGCCTCAACAAGGCTGGCAAACCATTCCCGCCAACGGCTGGGGTCATCTGCCCGCGCGCGCACCTCCTGCTCCGTCACCACGCCCAACGTCAGCATTGCATCGTGAAGCTCGTCGGGGTCTCGGACCGTGGGCCAGGCGTTGACCGCCTCAAATCGAATCGCCTCCGAGTCCAACGCCGATACGTCGCTGGGATCGTCGGGCAATGCACGGCGTAACGTCACTGCGCGGGCGCGACGCTCCTCCAAGGGGGCGTCGTCCAGGAACGCGTAGGGCATGGCGTTGAGGATCTGGTGGGAGAACACCGACGGCTGGACCGTGTCGCGGCCGTGTACCTCAATCTCACCCTGCTCAATGGCCCGCAACGTCTCCTTCAGCCCTTCAATATCCAAGGCCTCAGTAAGGCAATCCCTGACCGTCTCAAAGACCAGCGGGTGGTCAGGCGGCTCTATGTCCATATTGGCCGGCTGGTTGTCCTGGCACGCAGCTTGCCCAGGGAAGACCCCTGCCAGTAGGTCATCCGCCCTCATGCGCAGGATGTTGGTGGGCACCCGTTTGCCTCCGGTTCGACGTAGTAACGCCAGCGACCGTGTTGCGTCCCACCGCCAGCGCGTGTTGAACACAGGCGATGCCAATACCGCTTGAAGCAGCGCAGGTTCCGCGGTGGAAGAGGTGAGGTACCTGAACGTCTCCTCCACAGGGAAGGAGTGCTGCGGTCCAAGGGCTAGGTTAATGCCGTCGTCGGTAGCGGAAGCCTGAAGCTCAAAATCGAACGTCCGGCAGAAGCGTTTACGCAAGGCCAGACCCCACGCCCGGTTGATCCGTGCCCCTAGTGGGGAGTGAATTACCAACTGCATGCCTCCCGCCTCATCAAAGAATCGCTCAGCCACAATGCGCCTTGCCGTGGGCACCAGGCCCAGCACCCGCTTGCCCTCCATAATGTATTCGACAATCTGGGTGGCGACCTCCTGGGACACGTTGACGTCCAACATCAGCCACTGTATAGCCGCGTCAGGCGTGCTCAAGCGCTGGTCTATGGCCTCTCGTAGGTCTGAGGCCTCCAGAGACAGCTCGCGCGTCCTACCGGGGGCCTCTCCCAGCCAGAATGGGATGGTGGGCGCCTGTCCTATGGCGGACTCCACGCGTACGGTGCTCGATTCAACGCGGCGAATCTTCCATGGCGTGTTGCCAATCAGGAACACATCCCCCGCCATGCTCTCAATGGCAAAGTCCTCGTTCACCGTTCCAACAAAGGTGCCTTCAGGCTCTGCGACTACTGAATAGTCGGCGGTATCGGGTATCGCGCCGCCGCCAGTGATAGCCGCGATACGCGCACCACGCCGCGCCTTCAAGCGGCCGTTTACGCCGTCCCTGTGCAAGAACGCGGAACCGCGTCCCCACCTGTTGGCTACGCCCTCTGAAAGCATCGTCACTACTTGTTCATAGCGCTCTGGAGAAAGGTCCTTATACGGGTACGCCCTTCGCATGAGGTCAAACAGGTCACCCTCATCCCAGTCCTCGCTGACACACGTGGCCACCATCTGCTGTGCCAGGATGTCCAACGGCCATTGCGGGATGCGTAGAGTGTCCAGGTTGTCGCTATTGATGGCCCGCACCAAAGCAACTGTCTCCACCAATTCGTCACGAGTCAGCGGGTATAACCGCCCCTTTGGCGTACCCTTGAGCGAA
>JAQBVZ010000062.1 GCA_027625205.1 Chloroflexota bacterium | reverse complement strand
GCCCGGAGGGATTCGAACCCACGACCCTCGGTTCCGAAGACCGATGCTCTATCCACTGAGCTACGGGCGGGAGAGAAGAGACCAACGAGGGGAATAGGAGAGAACTGGGGTGGGCGGAGGGGTTTGAACCCTCGATCTCCAGGGCCACAACCTGGCGTCTTAACCACTTGACCACGCCCACCACGAACGTCTCATTCTAGCCTGCGGCCATCGTGAGCGTCAACGAAGATAGTCATGGCCGTTAGGACAAGTCCTTTCCCATGCACAGACTGAGCGGAGCATCAATGTATTCCCCATAGGCGGGAATAACTGTAAAGCCTGCCTGTCGGTATAGCCCAAGAGCTTCAGGTTGCCGCTCCCCGGTCTCAAGCACCAGGCGCTTCAGACCCAATGATTTGGCTTCCGCCTCCAGGGCCGTTAACAACGCTCGGGCTATGCCACGCCCTCTCAACGCGGGGACCACGTACATGCGCTTGATCTCGCTGGTGTCGTCCGAGAGGCGGCGCACCGCTCCGCAGCCAGCGGCCACCGCTTCCACATAGGCAACGAAAAACGCGCCGTGTCCCGGAGCAATTTCTGCGGGGTCAAGGTGAAAGAAGTTGGCACCCTCTTCAGGATAGCGCTCTGTAATCTCTGCGTTTAGAGCGTCAATGAGGCCCGTGGCCTCTGGTGACTCTAGCTGGGTTCGCTGTATCGATAATGGCGTCATGGTGTGGCTGATATACGCTACTTTGCCGTAGCCAAGTCCTGGGCCAGTTTAACCAGGGTACGCACGGGGATGCCGCTGGCGCCTTTCACCAGGTGGCCCCTGTCCTTGTCGGACAAGAACGTCCCGGCAATATCCAGGTGGGCCCAGTCCGCACCCTCCGCGAACTCCGATATGAAGAATGCGGCGGTGATGCTCCCCGCGCCACGGACGCCCGTGTTCTTCACGTCCGCCCAATCGCTTTTGATCTGCTCTCGGTACTCGTCAAACATGGGGAGTTGCCACATCTTCTCGCCGGTGGCCTTGCTGGCCTGCAATACGTCCACCATGGACTGGGACTTGCCCATGACGCCCGAGGCCACGTGGCCCAGGGCCGTCACCATGGCCCCTGTCAGCGTGGCGATGTCTACCACACGCCGGGCGCCCAGGTCCTCTTTGGCGTAGCAGATGGCGTCCGCCAGGACAAGCCTGCCTTCAGCGTCGGTGTTGTCCACCTCAATGCTCTTGCCGTTCATGGCGCGGATGATGTCACCGGGGCGCTGTGCCGTGCCAGAGGGCATGTTTTCCACAGCGGGGACCACGCCAAATACGTTCAGCTTTGGCTTGAGTATGGCAATGGCCCGCATTGCACCGATGACCGACGCTCCACCGGCCATGTCGCCTTTCATCTCCCACATGTTGGCTGACGGCTTGATGGAGATGCCGCCTGTGTCAAAGGTGATGCCTTTGCCCACCAGGGCCAGGTTGTTGTCGGGGTGGCCGGGGTCGCCCTTGTACTCAAGGATGATGAGCCGGGGCTCCTGGGCGCTTCCCGCTGTGACGGCAAGAATAGCGCCCATGCCCTTCTGAACCATGTCTTCTCTTACGAGCGCCTTGTACCCAAGGCCGACCTCCGAGGCCACCTCCTGGGCTATCTCCGCCATGCGGATAGGCGTCATGACGTTGGCGGGCTCATTCACCAGGTTGCGACTGATGATGGTGCTTTCCGCGAGCGTCTGCCCCACGCTAATGCCAGCGTTCAGGGCGTCCAATTTGGACTGCTCCTGCTCGACGACATGCAGCTCCTCCAATTCCTTATCAGCCTCATCATCTTGCTTGCGGTAATTGCGGAAGCGGTACAGGCCAAGGATGGCGCCTTCAGCGATTGCCTGGCCGGAGACGTCTGGCGCTAATCCGCCGATTCCTGCGCCGTGAGCAAGTGTCACGGCCCGCTTAGCGCCGATTCGCCGGAGGTAGCGCGCCAGGTCGCCGGAGACCATTCGGACGATATCCACGCTGAATTGGTCAACCTTGCCAAGGCCCAGGACAACCACGCGCTTGGCTGTCAGCTTGCCAAAGGTGTGTATCCGGGTAACCTCGCTCACCTTGCCCTTGATCTCACCGTCCGCTATGAGGCTGGAGATTGCGCCGTCCAGCGCCTTGTCCACGGCCCCTGTCCCGCCGCTGGGGGTGGTGACGCCTTCAAAGAGGTTGACCACAATGGTGTCTACGTCAGCTTCTACTATGTTGCCTGCAATTGCTTTTACGGTGACCACTAAATGTTTCTCCTCGTAACCTTCGCATGTTTGACGCGACTCAAAGGCCCTGATGGGCCCCAAAGTGAAGTAAGACGTTGTTGAGATGGCGGGCTGAGAAACGGGGCGGAACGCGCATCCACTGACCAGCGATTGACCATTGCACAGGCAAGGCTAGCCTCACCCACCTACACTGTCAACGGAGCCTGACGGGGCCTAAGAGGCCTCACGGGCGGCAATGGAGTGAAAGGCACAACCCACCAAGCCTGGGCCCGTGTGAGCGCCAATGACGGGAGTGAGCTCACTGATGAACAGCTCCACCGGAGCCAACTCTTGACGGATGCGCTCCTCCAATGCTGCGGCAGGCTCCGGCGCGCCCGCGTGGATGACGGCTATCCGTGCAGGGCTGCTGCCAATACGTTCACGGGCGCGAGATATAAGGCGGTCAGTGGCTAGGCGCGTGGTCCTAGGGCGCTCCACCATGCCTATATGGCCCTCAGACAGTTCCAGGACAGGCCTGATTTTCAAAAGACGCCCCATCCACATGGCAACGCGCGGCACCCTGCCCCCGCGCCATACGTAATACAAGGTTTCCAGATAGGCCATGAGGTAAACGCTATGGACTCGCTGTTCCGCAGCGGCCTGTACATCCTCAATTGACGCTCCGCTGTCGGCCAGGCGGGCCGCCTCCAATACGAGCAGCCCCTCTGCTGTGCCTGCGGTCTGGGAGTCTAGGACGCGTATGTCCACTCCTGGGAGGGACTCCGCTGCCTGTGCCTTGGCAACCATGGCGGACTCGTGGGTGGCGCTCAGCTTGTCGGCAAGGGTGACACATAGGATGGACGAGGCGTGTGCAGCAGCCTTGGTATAGGCGTCAAGGAACGCACCGGGTGGTGGAGCAGAGGTCGTGGGTAGTGACGGTCCATCCCGTTGCATCTGGTAGAAGTCAGCGGCGGTGATATCAATGCCGTCACCGTAGACGCGGTCTTGGTAGTGAATTTCAAAGGGAACGGTATAGACCGGAAGGTCTTTAAGCAACGCGGGAGGTAGTGAGATGGAGCTATCAGCAACGATAGCAACGCCGGTTGTGGGCATCAGCTATTAGGGTGCGGGGATGGTTTCAGGTCAGCGTTGGGGTCGTCCAGCGGGCTCCTATAGCTGACGCTGCCTGGGTCCAGCAGGATAGGACTGAGGAGCAGTGCAACCGTGAGGCCAATGGCGGCGATGGTGGGGAAGGTGTGCGGGCTCGCCTGATAGGCGATGGCGGCCATGGCAACCATCACGGGGGCTGACAGAATCAGGAGACCTATCCGCCACAACCTGCGGCCCACTTTCAAATACATGGCTGTGGTTATGGCCAGGGCCAAGAACACAATCGCAGTGTCGGCGTCGTACTCAAGGGCTCGCGCCTTATTCGGCGTGAGGGTCCCTTGACGCCAGTGCAGCATGAACATCCACGTGGCGAAGAAGGGTAGGGGAAGCGCTGCCAGGGAGACCATAAGCCAGTCATGGCGTACGGCCTTCCGCACTATGCGGATTACCAGCAGCATGGAGAGAGGTATGTACAACACAATGCCTATGTAAAGGGGGACGCCAAGGGGTATGTCACCACCGGTGAGCAGCATCCACCCACCGTAGGCTATTGCCACCATGGCCAGCGACCAACTCAGCATTGGGGCGGCTAGTGCGTAGCCCAGCCAGGGGAACGCCCACTGCGGCGCGCCATTCCGCCATGCCACGCCGGCAATGAATGTGGCCGCGCTGATGCCCACCACCACCCAGAGGAGGTCTGTCCACAGGTGGAAGGCAAAGATGGCCGCAAGCGCCAGGTGTGGCACGGTGGCCATGGCAACATCCCGCCATGAGCCGGTCTCATGGACGTTGTAATAGGCGCCGGCAAGCTGTGAGGGGTCGCCTATTTCCAAGACGGCGCGCTCTTGGGCATCGGCAGGGGAGAACCCATTGCTCTGGAGTTCTTGAATACGGTCATCTACATGGGTTTGAAGCTCAGACAGAATCTCCACGCGCTTTGCCGGCGCCATGTGGAGGTTTTGTTCCAGCAGCCCAAATAGGCTGAATAGCTTCACAGATTTTTACCTTGAGGGTTGCATTACCAGGTTGACGGCTTGGGTGAAGTCACGCCATTCCGCTGCCTTGCGTCGCAATTCACGCATGCCCAGCTCTGAGACGGAGTAGTAGCGGCGCTGTTGTCCGTTGGGTGATGGCGCCCACGCCCCGTTGATGAGCCTGGCTTTCTCCAGCCGGTGGAGCGCCGGATAGAGAGTCCCTTCCCTGAATAGGAAGTAACCGCTGCTGCGCTGCTCCATCTCTTTGACGATCTGATAGCCGTACATTGGCTCCTGCACCAGCAGGGCGAGCAACAGCGTTTCCGTGTTCCCCTTCAACAACTCTTTCTGGTACACGCTATCTCTCCTCTTGCACCGGTATTATGGTGAGCAGAGAGCCAGTCAGTCAAGTGATGAACGAAAGGCCGCGCAAATGGCGTCATGCCGCATTGAGCTATCCGTGCAACCCAAGGCAGGACAGGAGCGCGTGGAGTGGCGTGCCGACGGGACGTTGCGTGTAACGGTTACGGCGGCGGCTGAGAACGGCAAGGCAAATGATGCTGTGGTTGCGCTGCTGGCTGCGAAGCTGGGCTTGCCAAAGAGGGACGTGCGCATTACGCAGGGGCTGTCTGCGCGACGGAAGGTGGTGGAAGTGGAGCTATCGATCGAGGAGGTGCGGCATGCGTTGGGCGCGCCTAGCGAGTTATAGGTTGCGAATGATGGCCTGGCGCACCAACGCCAAAACAAGGAATGCGACAAGATATGTTAAGTCAAACGCGCCAGTCAGCGGCACTACACGCCGCAGAGGCCGTAAAAGGGGCCATGTGACGGTAACCAGGGCGCTATTGAGCTTGAAAAGGAGCTCATTCCGCACACCTGCCACCATAAGCCACGAAATAATGATTTGAGCGAAGAGGGCAAACCATAGGATATTAATCAGGTAAAGGAGAACTTCTTTCACGCCTCTTCCCCCAGAGCCTGCGCCTTCTCATGGGCAGCCACAACCGCCTCCATAACCGCGGCCTTGAACCCCGCCCCATCTAAGGCCAGCAGCGCCTCTGCCGTGGTGCCGCCAGGGGAAGTCACCATCTCCCGCAGCAGGCCGGGGTGTTTGCCGGTCTCCTGCATCAGTTGCGCGCTGCCAAGGATTGTCCCCAGCACCATCTTGAGGGCCATGTCACGCGGGATGCCCAGATAGACTGCTGCGTCCGTAAGGGCCTCCGTGAAGGCGAAGACGTACGCAGGGCCGCTGCCGGAGACGGCGGTTGCCATGTCCAGGTAAGCCTCGCTCTCCACGTAGAACTGCTGGCCCATGGCGCTGAGCAAGTCCTTGGCCGCCTGCTTGGCGGCGTCACCCACCTGGGGTGTGGC
>JAQBVZ010000061.1 GCA_027625205.1 Chloroflexota bacterium | reverse complement strand
GGGTTGAGGTATGCAGCCTGCTGGACAAGTCAGTCCGGCGAATTGGAGACCTTGTCATCAAGTACCGTGGGTTTGAGATACCGGATGAGTTTGTGGTGGGCTACGGCCTTGATTACCAGGGGCGATACCGCAACCTGGAGGACATAGGCATTCTCAAGCCAGTGGAACCCAAGGCGGACATTCCGCTTGCTATGAACCTCAGCGATGATGAGGATGACGAGGACACGGATGGCCTAGAGCCCGCTGAGGCAGCCCCCTCACCCCGTCCGCGCAGACGCCGCCGGTAAGCACAAACACGTCGCGTAAAATCCAACCCTCTGCCGGCTGAGTGCGTAGCCAACGGAGAGTACCCTGCCGTGCCCCAAGGCCGGTAACGGCTTTATGTTTGCAATCCGCTTTCCTGGCGTCTTTATGACCGCCACGTTAAGGCTTATGAGCATCTAGTCCGTATTAACTACTTTTTGGAACAAAACGCCATTAACCTTGGATTGTTGACCGTGGAAGTAGCTCCTAGCTTTCTGAGCCTCCGGAAAATCCCTGACGCAGCGCGCTGTGGAGTCAAACTGTTGGGAGGCGTAGCCAGCGCCAAGGAGGGCGTACGCCTGCTGAAACGCTTGCGGCCCAAAACCATATTGGTCTCATCGCCCGTTGGCGAACGCGCTCTGCGCGGCATGACCCGCATTGGCTATCACGCAGGGGCTTCCAAGGTGCTGTGGTTGGTCACGCGGAAGAATTCAGAAGCACCGCTCCTATTTCAGTACCTGGGCCCTGTGCACGACGAGGCCGCGTTGTATGAGCGCATCGCTCTGCTGGAGGACGGCGAACCAACGGCTGACAACGTGCCGGTGACGACTACGGCTGACTCGCAATGTGATGAGTTGCTGGAGTTGACGTCACGAGAGCTGGAGGTCCTGGGACTCACAGGAGAGGGGCACTCAGGGCCACAAGTTGCGCACCGGCTCAGGGTAAGCGTCCATACGGTCCGGGCCCACCTGCGGAGCATCCGGATGAAGCTGGGAGTCCACACAGCCCCCGGTATTGTACGGTACGCACTAGTCAATGGCGTGGCTAAGGCGTGACTGGGTTAGGAATCCGCAAGTATGCCATCTAGATTGCTGCGTTTAGAACTCTCTCGCAACAACGAGTGGACGGCGAAGAAAAGGCGCGATTCTCCATCCCTACGTAACAGGAATTCAGAATAGCGTGTGTTAAGGCAATTTGCCCATGTGCTCCATTGACGCCAGCAACGGAAGGGTTACCCTAGTAGCCGGGGGTATTCATGGTACAAACGGATGATTGGCGCGAAGAGATGATGCAGTCGTCTCGTTATCTGCAGGACGCGCTAAATAGGCACAACGCAGCTATTGAACTCAGATCAAGTCCAGGTGACTCCATTGAGTCCTGGCGCAGTTTGCAGCTTGCGTTTCAAGAATTCAAGAATTGTTGGGAGCGCAGGCCGCCGCAATCTTGACTGATGCCCTTGCCGTATGGGCTGACATATCCCATTCCAGATTGTCCCGATGAATCGGGACTCGTGACTCACTCGCAATGACATACAGGGAAAGGCGAGATTCTTCACTACGCTCAGAATGACGTGTTCTAAGACGATTTACCCGTAGGACACAGGGGCAGCAAGCAGCAGTCTTCGCAGTGAGGGGTGCGCTTGGTGCAGACATCCTTGGCGTGGAAGTCCAGCAAGGCGTGGTATTCATTGAACAGTGGCGCTTCTGCGGGCAGGTTGGCCTCAAACAGCGCCTGGTAGGCGTCATAGGTGCGGTGCGCAGGCGTCAGGCCCAGGCGGTCAACGATGCGCTGCGTGTACGAGTCCATCACGAACGTTGGCAAGTCCGCTACGTAGAGCACAATGTCATCCGCAGTCTCCGGGCCTATGCCGTAGACCGACAGCAGTTCAGCGCGTAGCTCCTTGGCCTCTCGGTCACGCCAACGGTCGAGGTCGTCGTCATAACGGGCTAGGTGCTCAACCACCGCTTTCAGTTTCTTGGCCTTGGTGTTGAAGTAGCCGCTTGGCCGGATGAGCAACGCCAGTTCTTCTTCAGGGATATCGCGTATGGCCTGAGGCGTCATGCAGCCTGCGGCCCTGAGATTCGTCATCGCCTTATCCACGTTGGTCCACGCCGTGTTCTGCGTGAGCACCGCGCCCACTATGGTCTCAAAGGGGCCATCACCCGGCCACCAGCCCTGGGGACCGTAGGCAGCGTACAGGCGGTCATAGACTTCCGTTAGAAGAGCGGGAAGGTTCATGTGCGGCGACCCTGCCCCACGGTGGCGTGTTGCTCCAGCAACACCGGCACCTGCCGCACGGTGGTCTGGCCTTCCGGGGTCGTTTCGCAGGTTATGGCGTAAACGCCCACGCCAGCCTCTGCTGCCTGCCGAAGCGCGTTTGCAAAGACAGGGTCCGCTGATTCGAAGGGTGCGAGGGCCGTAGCGTCGTCACGCTGCACGATGAAGACGGCGGCTGCCTGGTGGCCGTCGCGCACAGCCGCTGCAAGCTCACCAAGGTGACGAGCGCCACGCTCAGTGGGAGCGTCGGGGAAGAGCGCAATGCCGTCCTCAACCAGGTTCACGGACTTGACCTCCACGTAACAGAGCCCAGGAGGGCCGTCCAGCAGCAGGTCCAGGCTGCTCACACCCAACTTCACCTCTCGCTTCACGTGCGTGTACAGCGACAACTCAGGCAGCAGCCCGGCCTGCCACGCCTCGATTGCCAGCGTTTGGGTGGTCAGGGAGTCGATGCCCACCCAATGACCCTGGTACTTCACCACCAGGAGGTCATACACCGTGCGACGGCAGGACGGGTCGGCGGCCGGTCGCAGCAGCACATCGTGGCCTGGCACCATAAGCTCACGCATACGGCCCGTGTTGGGTACGTGGGTCAGCGCAGGGACGCCGTCCACGGTCACGTCCGCAACGAAGCGGTTGCGCCGTTCAACGAACACGCCGGGGACAAGGGTGACGGGAAAACGCATGTCGTAATGCTATCACCCTAAAGAGAGACTCGCGTCTCTTGTGCCACCATCACGTCAGCCGTACACTTTTGGCGGAGGCCAGATATGCCCACCTTTGTTGAGAAGCTAGACGCTGCGGCGCAACGGAACCACAGCCTCCTCTGCGTGGGGCTGGACCCAACACTCGCCCAGATGCCCATTGACGATACCGCCGCCTTCTGCAAGGCAATTATTGACGCGACCAAGGACCTGGTCTGCGTCTTCAAGCCGAACATCGCTTTCTTTGAGGCACAGGGACTGCCAGGGTTGCACGCGCTGGAACAGACCATGGCCGCCATACCAAGCGACGTGCCGGTCATCCTGGACGCCAAGCGAGGCGACATTGGCAGCACGGCAGTAGCTTACGCTCAGGCTGCCTTTGAACAGTGGGGAGCCGACGCGGTGACTGCGAGTCCGTACCTTGGACGAGATTCGCTTGAACCCTTCCTGGCTTACGCGGATAGGGGCGTTTTCATCCTCTGTCGCACCTCCAATCCCGGCGGCGCTGACTTTCAGTCGCTCCAACTAGCTGCTGAAGGCGGCGCGATAACTCTCTACGAGCATGTGGCCATGCAGGCCCAAAGCTGGAACGCCAACGGGAACATTGGCCTGGTGGTGGGGGCAACGGCCCCGGAGGAGCTGGCCAGCGTACGAGCGCTATGTCCGGACATACCCATCCTCATCCCCGGCGTGGGCGCGCAGGGCGGCGACGTGGAGGCAGCGGTGCGCAACGGCACAGACGCCAACGGACGCCGCGCAATCATCAGCTCATCACGTCAGGTGCTCTACGCATCAAAGGGCGCTGACTTTGCCGAGGCTGCACGCCGCGAGGCCGAAAAGGCGCGTGATGCCTTCAACGTGGTGCTGGAGGCCATGGGCAAGGGATGGTAACGCCGTTTGCTCTGGGCGATGTTGTCACGCTGCGCAAGCAGCACCCTTGCGGTGGCTTTGAGTGGCGCATTGAACGGCTTGGCGCGGACATAGGCATACGGTGCCTCACCTGCGGTCACTACCTCATGCTAACGCGCCAACGGCTGGAACGTGGCGTGAAGCACCGCGAGTCCAAGGCGGAACCAGCTCAGGACGAAGGCTAGAGGCTTGTAGCCCGGCTCCCGTTGACATTGCCTCACGACCGTATATCCTGCCGCCATTCTGGAGGGGGAGGACAGCATGGGAGTAGTTGTAGCACCGATAGTGGACGGTAAGCTGGACGTGTGGAAGGCGTGGATTGCGGAACTCAACGGCCCACGGGTCCAGGAATTGAAAGAGTTCAACCAGCGCTACGGTCTGACCCGGCACGCGGCGTGGCTGGCGGAGACGCCCATGGGGCCAATTGTGGTGGCAATGCACGAAGGCCCTGGCGGGGATGAGTTCATGGCGAAGATAGGGTCTTCCGATAATGACTTCGACAAGGTGTTCGTGGCCAAAGTCAAGGAGATTCACGGGCTGGACGTGACGCAGCCCCCACCCGGCCCAATGCCGGTGAACTATCTGGACGCCCGAGCGTAACCTGCTTGCGGTTGCCAGTGACAGTGACAGTGACAGTGACAGTCAAATTGCCAGATTCTTCGCTTCGCTCAGAATGACAGGCGAGGCGGTTCAGCACAGGAATGTTCGGTATTCGCGTAGTAGGGGCGCACGGCCGTGTGCCCCTACTACGTTATCCCTTGGAAACCTAGTCTTCAGCCCTGCATGGGCCAGATGACCTCAGTCTGCCACTCAGCTTCATCAGTAATGGTGGGATCCTTGAGGTATACCTCTCGCGGGTAGCCGCCGGCAAAGGTGCCATTCGTGTGAAGCCAGCCGTGGACCGCGCCGTGGGCCTTTATCTGCGTTGCGTACGGGCCATCGTTCACGGCTACCGCACCCTTGCCGCCATCGACGGAGCCAATTTCGATGTCGCCCTCCCCCTCCACGTCTTCGTCTGCGGGCCAGCCGCACTCGAAGTCAGCATCCGTCGCGCCAAAGGTGTAGTACTGCGCGTATGCGGGGCCGGAGGGTTCCACCCCCTTGGACTTGAGGTAGTTGCGCGTCTCCTCCAACAGTTCACGGAGCTTGTTGGGGATCTCTGCCCTGCTGACCGTGGTGCGGATGCAGACGGTGGTCAGCGGTTCAAATTCTCTGGTCTCAACTTCACTTGCCATGCTTCACCTACGCGGTTGAATTGCTACCAGGCCTTATCTTCAAACACCCAAACTGTCCTGTTCGTCGAAATAGGAACGGCGGAGGACAAGGCTCATCTCAACGGCACGTCGCACCGACTGCTGCTGCTCAGGCATGGTCTTGAGCCACGAGCCGCAAATCTCACCTGCTCTGATCTCATTCCACAGCCGGTTCTTCATGACCTTGATGCGCATAGCATCGTCAGAAAGCGGGATATAACTATAGGCAGGGAGCCGTCCGTGCATGGTTTCGCAGAACTCTCGGACACGGCCCTCCATTTCCTTGGCGAATCCTGGCTGTCCATGTTCCCTCCGTGCAAAGTACGCCCCAGTAGGACAGTCCAGTTGAAGCTATCACCATCCCCAAGGGGCGGTCAAACGAGGGAGCGGTAAACGTTGGCTCTCCCCACCACCCACCCAGAACGCTTTAAGAAGAAGCGAGGGGGTACCCCTCGCGCACTTCACCAAAGGGGACTCTGCCTCTTTGGAATTCCCCTCTTAC
>JAQBVZ010000060.1 GCA_027625205.1 Chloroflexota bacterium | reverse complement strand
AATTAGGATCGTAGCCATTCCAGACCCGGCGAAACTGGGGTTTAGCACGACCGCTTAGGTGGGGCTGCAGGTGAAACCCAGCGAGGTAAATAGTGTCTCAGAACAGCTGACGCAACTAGCGGAAGTTCACTACGTGGCGGAGACCACGGGCGTCTACGATATTTTCATCTGGATTGCCGTTGCGTCACCATCTGAACTAGCAGCATTTTTACGCAGCACTGTTGGCTCTATTACCGGTGTGATTCGCTCCGAGACATTCTTGAACCTGGAGATTAAGAAAAACGCGAATGGGCCGGGCTCTTGGGCCGCAATGGACGCTTCCTAGCTTAGGTCATGACCCATGCGATTCGCCGGACCAACAGATAAATGAACAACGCTTTGCATGTAAACGTCCTTGGCCTCGGTAGCTGTTGTCCTGATAACGGCAGTTATCTTGCCGTTGGCCTCAACGTAAGTCAGGGTTAAAGGTGACGGGGTCAAAGCTAGACCAGCTATAAACCAACGTATCAAAGCAGGATAACCCACGTTATCCTGCTTCTACTCATTTGTTCAACAAAGAATCCACCTCACCAAAATGAGGTCTCGACCGTCACTAGCAGTCGCTACTCTCGTTCGTCTATATTTAACGAAGGCAACAACGGGCGGAGCGCGTCGAATACTTTTGCCATTTGGGCCATCTCTTCATTGAAATGCTCCATCGCAGTCCCATGGGACACCTAACAGTAAATGGTGCTTGGAATAACCATGAGCAATCTGCCAGGCAATTCGGTGGTGGTGACCCGTTTCCCATCCCATTCCGGACCCAGGTTTACTATTGAACCGACACGAGTTCCATGAATTCGTTGTGCGTGCCAATCAAGTCCGCGGTGAGTCCGAAATTCACGGTCACACTCATGACAAACAAAATCTGTGCTCATACTGCACTCCTCCTGCTTACACTGTAATGGCCTTGACCGCCGTGTATGGTCACAAATCATCCGGTACACCGAATACATCGGCCGGATTCAATCGCAACATCTACAAAGCTGTTGCATTACTGCGAGTCAGCGGAAGCGCAATTGTAAAGGTCAAATTGTGAGCAACAGACCCTCCTCCATATATACCATGAACACAAGGAAGGCCCCGCGTAATGCGGGGCCTTTTGATATTGTAGAAGTCAGTTCAAGCCGGTCAATTTCAAGTCGACTGAAACACGGGTGCGGTACCCGGCATAGTGAATCCACATGACGCACAACGCCACACGATACCTTGTTCGTCATACCGCCGAAGCAGGGACCCCTGGTCGATTGGGCACCCGTGGAGTTTTACTTCCGGTCGTGTGAGTGTCTCCGTCCTGCGTGCTCTGCGTGTTGTAACCATAATCGTGACCTTTTCTAGAGGACACCTCTACGATTTTTGGTATGCCAGTTGTCTGATATAAACGTACAGCTTAATGTCGCGGCAGTCATCGCCAGACTGGGTGAAATTCGCAGGACGAGAAATAGAAATATAGGACTACTTGAACGCCGAGGCCACCTCCGCCATGAAGCGCTCCATCATGGGCCTGTTGGCTGGACGGGGCCAGTTGATGTTGAAGTGAGTCACGCCCGCTTTCGCCCACCGGCCTATGGAGTCCTTGACCTCCTCCACACTGCCAATTAGGGCAAAGTCGCGTGCCATGACCGCCTTACCGCGTTGCTCCATGAGCGCGGCGTGGGCTGGGTTGGCCGCCAGCCTATCGCTAACGCGTTCCACCGCCTCTCCTATCACTGCGGGGTCATCTGACAGCACAAGCATGATCTGGCGGCTGGCCGTCAGCGTTGACGGGTCGCGGCCAATCTCTCTGCACATCTCATCTATCTCGTGGCGTTTCCTTGTCAGGTCGTCAATGATGCCAAAGCAATTCCAGTCGTCGGCGTACTGGGCGGCCAGACGCATGACGCGCTTGCTGCCGCCAGCCAATAGGATGGGTAGGTGGGGCTGCTGTACCGGCTTGGGATCAAATGGCGCGTCCTGCAGATGATAGTGCTTGGTCTGCATGGTGGTGCGCTCCTGGCTGAACAGCGCCTTGGCTATCTGGAGCGTCTCCTCCAAATGCTCAGCCCGCTCCCTGAACGATGGGTACGGCACGTCGAACGCCTCGTACTCGCGGTCGTAATTGCCTATGCCTAGGCCCAGCATCGCGCGGCCGCCGGAGACGTGGTCCAGGGTGGTGACGGCTTTGGCCACGAGGACGGGGTGACGGAACATGACGGGCGAGACGATGGCCCCCAGCCGTAGCTTGGTGGTGTGGCCCGCCGCCGTCGCAAGGAGGGTGTAGGCCTCCAGCATGTCCTCGTTCAGGGCAAAGGGCTGGTTGGGTGTGAAGTGGTCTGAGGGGTGGTAGCCCTCAAAGCCAAGCTCCTCGGCGGTGGTGACCACGTTCAGTACCTGCTCCCAGGTCATCCCCAGGGAGCCGCCTATGGTGAACTTGACTCGTTGGTTGGCCATAAGACACCTCGCTTGTCCTGCATCAGCCGTCAGCGACGCGAGTGTACCACTGTGGAGATGGAGCGCACTTGCTTGAAGCCTCCCCACATCGGGCGTAGAATCGCCGCAAGTATCCAAGACGCATGCCACAAGGAGGCGAGCGTATGGCAAGCTACCAATGCGCAATGTACTACGACTTTCGTTGACCTTTTGTCTACAATGCAGCCGTGTGGCTGGATCTAGTGAAGCAGGAAACGGGCGAGGAGGTTGACGTCGAGTGGCGGCCATTCTCCCTGGACCAGGTGAACCAGAAGGTGGGTGAGGGCTACTACATTGCTTGGGATGAGCCTGATGAGAACCTGGCCCCTGCGCTATGGGGTCACCGGGCGGGCATAGCCGCCAAGCGTCAGGGTAAAGAGGCGCTCCAACGCTTCATGCCGCTGTTACTGAAGGCACGCCATATTGACCGCATAGAGCTCAATGACAAGGACGCGCTGAAGGCAGTCGCCAAAGAGGCTGGACTGGACCTTGAGCAGTTTGCCAAAGACCTGGACGACAGGAGCACGCTTGATGACGTGGCAGCCAGCCACCAGGAGGCGGTGAATGACCTTGGTGTCTTTGGGACGCCAACACTGGTCTTCCCCAACGGCGGCACGTCATTCTTGAAGATGTCCCGGCTCACCTCCAAGGGGCAGGCGGCGCGGGCCTTCCACTCAGTGATGGATCTCATGGAAGGTGACCTGTTCATAGGTGAAGTAAAACGGCCTCAGCCCCCGTGGCCCAAGGGAGTGCCGGACTAGGCGTACTTTGTTCAAACGACGAAAGGACTACGAGACTCGCCAGCTACATCGGCTGGAACAGGCCATACATGTGAGTTTCAAGGAGCGGTCACTGCTGCGTCAGGCGGTGGTGCATCGCTCCTTTTTTAACGAACACCCTGAGCTTGGGCTAAAGGACTACGAACGGCTGGAGTATCTGGGCGACGCCTTCCTGGGCTTGGTGGTGGCGGAGGAGCTATTCCGGCGCTACCCGGAACTACAGGAGGGTGGGCTCACCAGGGCTAGGTCGTTATTGGTGCAGGGACGCACCCTGGCTGAGATTGCCCGTAGCTTTGACCTGGGCTCCTACCTCTACCTTGGCCAGGGTGAGGAGGAGAGCGGAGGCCGGAACCGACAGCTAAACCTGGCAGGTGCGCTGGAGGCTGTGCTGGGCGCGGTGCTGATTGACCGTGGACAGAAGGCAGCGTGGGACCTCGTCCTGCGGTGGCTGGGCCAGCGTATAGAGGCGATTGGTGAGACGGGTGCCCCCCGCGACGCCAAGTCAGCGTTGCAGGAGAAGGCGCAACAGACAGGGTTACCCTTGCCGGAGTACAAGATTGTTGAGGAGGACGGCGAGTCCCACAACCGTCGCTATCTGATGGAGGTGTGGTTGGACGGCAAGCTGGCTGGCCAGGGTAGGGGACGGCGCAAGGTGGACGCAGAGAAGTCCGCCGCTGAACAGGCGTTGGCGGACTGGGACGCGGTTTCGAAGCAGAATGCCCATGGATAACACAACGGATATGGGTTCAGTATTTTATGGACGCAACCATAAAAACTTCGGAAATGTGCTGACGAAGTTAGTTAAGAACGCTAAGCATCGTGTCTGGGTTGTTTCCCCATATGTCACGGGAAAAACTCCATCTCAGTGGGTACAGAATGCTAATCGGCGTGTGGAGTTTCGGCTGCTTACTAGGATGTCAGAGCGAGATTTTTCAGGTGGAGCATCAAGCGTAGAGACACTGAAGAATTGCATTCAAGAAGGCTGGGGAGTCAGATATTTGCATGATGCGAAGGAGAGTCTCCATGCAAAACTATTTGTCATTGGCGACAACATTTTCATTGGCTCAGCCAATTTTACAAGGAACGGTCTTTCTAGCAACCTCGAACTCGCTTCGAAGCTGATATCTAAGTCTGAATCAACGCACGTTTTGCATGAATTCGAGAAAATTTGGAATAGTAGTCCAGAATGTAGCATCAACTTATTGGAACAAATTGCTCTAAATGTCTCGGATGGCACTGAGAATTTAGAAAAGAACAGGGATACGCTGAGCTCTCGCTTAATCGACTGGGGTTCGGTCCAGCCGTGGTTTAAAATTTCTGGTCATTCTGGTGACCGGATGGGACCTGATTGGGATTGTGTAGGAGAGGTAAACCTGGCTGCTGGACAGACTTTCCCTAAGAATGGGACTCCATCATTGCGTGAAGGAGACCCAGTAATCCTCGCACGAATGGCGAAGAAAAATAATAAAGATGATTACATTATATTTGGGCACGGTATAGTTCATTCACGCCATCGTGAAAAAAACGATAAGCTTCAACAAACAGTGATAAGCCGTGTGCCACACCAGCAGCAAGCGGACTTCCGGAGATGGCCTAGCATTGTTTGGTTAGAGAGAATTGAGGTGGTCAATGGTAAGGCCGAAGTTGCACCGTGGCTTTCTGACATTGATCCTGATGAGAAAAAGATTCGCCGCCGCAGCTTAGGACGGAAAAGTCACATTCGCATTAGTGGCAATACATTTGCCTGGCTTCGTGATGCGCTTAATCAATCTTTCAAAAGGACAAATGGCCCTATCACGCCTAGTGCGAATGAGGTTTGGTGGAACGAATATCTTCCAAGGACAGAGCGCATGACTCTGGAAAGCTCCGATCTGAAAGCGCGTCGCTAGATGGTGGTTGCGTATCCCACGGCTCCCCACCTCCCTTGTTCGCTCCCTAACCCCCTGCTAGCATCCACGAGTTGTTGATTAAGGATTTCCATGGTTTTTGGACTGTTCCGCCGTAAAGAGAAGACACAGGCTGCCCTGGCCAGGACCCGTAGCGGCTGGGGCGGCGGCATTGCGTCGCTGTTTCGGGGAGCTACGCTGGCTGATGACGCCTTCTGGGAGGATGTGGAGGAGGCGCTGATGTCAGCGGACGTTGGCGTGGAGACCACTCTCAAGCTTGTGGAGGACGTGCGCACACGGGTCCGTGAGGAGAATGTGACGGGCCGCGACGAGGTGGTGGAGCTCTTTAAAGAAGAGATGGCCGTCCTGCTGGAGAAAACGGATGATAGCGTGTGGAAGTGGTACGAAGGCGATGACCTTCCGGTGAAGCCCTTTGTGCTGCTGGTTGTGGGCGTCAACGGCGTGGGCAAGACCACAAGCATTGCGAAACTGGCCGCGCACTATCAGCGTATGGGTAAACGAGTGGTCATAGCGGCGGGGGACACCTTCCGCGCGGCTGCAATCG
>JAQBVZ010000059.1 GCA_027625205.1 Chloroflexota bacterium | reverse complement strand
GTCCTTCACGTCCCGCGACTTCTCACCAAAGATGGCCCGGAGGAGCTTCTCCTCCGCCGTGAGTTCAGTTTCCCCCTTTGGCGTAATGCGACCCACCAAAATGTCTCCTGGGCCTACCTCTGCACCAATGCGTATCACGCCGTCCTCGTCCAGGTTGCGCAGCGCGTCCTCACCAACGTTTGGTATGTCACGAGTGATCTCACCAGGGCCGAGTTTGCTCTCCCTGGCCTCCGCGTCATACTTCTCAATATGGACTGAAGTGAACTTATCGTCCTGGATGAGGGCCTCGGACACAATGATGGCGTCCTCATAGTTGTAGCCCTCCAAGCTCATGAAGGCCACCAACACGTTCTGGCCAAGGGCTAGGTCACCCTGGTCCGTTGAAGAACTGTCCGCTAGGGGAGAGCCCACGGTCACGTTGTCGCCAACTGTCGCGATTGGTCGTTGGGTAAGACAGGTGCCCTGGTTGGTGCGGACAAACTTCCGCAGTTTGTGGGCGTGCTCCTGTCCTTCGTTGTCAGTTATGGTCACAACATTGCCAGTTACAGAGGAGACAGTGCCGTCCACGCGGGAAAGGACCATCTGACCGCTGTCACGGGCCACTCGCCGCTCCATGCCAGTGCCAACCAGCGGGGCTTCTGGGCGTACCAGCGGCACCGCCTGACGTTGCATGTTGGAGCCCATCAGCGCGCGGTTGGCGTCGTCATGCTCAAGGAACGGAATAAGCGACGTTGAGACGCTGAAAATCTGCATGGGTGATACGTCCATGTAGTCCAGCTTGTCAGGTGACTCCAGTGCATACTTGTCCAGCGCTCTCGTCTCGACGCGCTCGTCCACAAATTGTCGCTTGTCGTCCACTGTGGAGTTGGCCTGCGCAATAACGTACTTGTCCTCTTCGTCGGCGGGCAGAAAGACAATGTCTTCTGGGTCCAATGAGACGTAAGACTGCACGCTCAAAGTTTGCTTGGACAGCTTGACTACCTTCTTAGTGGCCTCGGCGGAAATCACAGCTCCCGCCTTCACAATGACCTTGCCTGCTTCATCCGTTATCTCAGTGCGCACCACACGTCCGGTTATATCCGGGTCCGTGTTCTCTATCTCTTTCCGTATACGGCGGTAGGGCGTCTCAAGGAACCCGTAAGGGTTGATGCGCCCGTAGGTTGCAAGAGAGCCCAAGAGTCCAATGTTTGGCCCTTCAGGTGTTTCAATAGGACAGATGCGCCCATAGTGAGAGTAATGGACGTCACGAACGTCAAACCCTGCGCGCTCCCTGGAGAGACCGCCAGGGCCCAGGGCAGACAGCCGACGCTTATGCGTCAGTTCCGCCAGCGGGTTGGTTTGGTCCATGAACTGCGACAACTGAGAGCCGCCAAAGAATTCCCTGACTGCGGCAACAATGGGCCGTATGTTGATGAGAGCGCTGGGCGTGGCTTGCTCTTGGTCCAAGATGGTCATGCGTTCCTTGACCACCCGTTCCATCCGGAGCAGACCCACGCGGAGTTGGTTCTGAATCAACTCACCTACCGCACGGACACGCCGGTTGCCCAAGTGGTCAATATCGTCAGGCTTGGCCTGGCCGTTGTTGATGCGAATCATCATCTTAATCATGGAGATGATGTCTTCACGGGTTAGGGTCCGGTGCTCCATGGGGACGTTATGGTCTAGGCGCCGGTTCATCTTGTACCGGCCCACACGGCTCAAGTCATAGCGCCGGTGGTTGAAGAAAAGGTTGTCCAGGAGAGAACGGGCTGTCTCAACACTGGGCGGCTCACCTGGCCGCAGACGTCGGTAGACCTCAAGCAACGCTTGCTCTTCCGTGTGCTCAGACATGTCACGGTCAAGAGTGGTCTGAATGTAGCGGTGGTCAGGGTTAGTGTCCACATCCTTGAATAGCTCCAACAACTCTTCGTCGTTTCCGTAACCAAGCGCGCGCAAGAACGCACTGGCCGGCACCTTGCGCTTGCGGTCTACTTTGACTGAGATGATGTCCCTGGAGCTAGTTTCAAATTCCAGCCATGCGCCCCGGTAGGGAATTAGCTTGGCAAAGCAGAGTCGCCGTCCAGTGCCGGGGTCTGAAACCACAGTGAAGTATGCGCCTGGAGACCGGACAAGCTGGCTCACCACCACGCGCTCAGCGCCGTTGATGACAAAGGTGCCGTTTGGGGTCATCTGAGGGATGTCTCCAAAGAACAGGCTCTGCTCCTTGAGCTCTCCCGTCTCCTTCACCACCAACTGCACCGTTACATAGAGTGGCGCCTCAAAGGTGACTTCCTTCTCCCTGCACATCTCTTCATCGTGCTTGGGAGCCCTGAAGGCGTGTTCAAGGAAGTGGAGTTCATACCGAGAGCCCGTGGCATCCTGGATGGGGTTGACCTCATCCAGCAATTCACGAATGCCCTCTGCCTTGAGGGCATCAAAGGAATGGAGCTGGACCTCAATGAGGCTGGAAGGTTCCAGTACCTGAGGCAGCCGGGCAAAGGATTGGTGATTGCCCGCAATCTGATTCTTGGGCCGTGACGCTAGCGTAGCCATAGTGGCTTCATCTCCCTAAAAGTGAGTACACGCCAAAAGGCCTAGACATGGCTAGGCCGGGGATAAGCAGACTAAATTGTGGGAACTAAGTGCGACTTTCTAGCCAGAGGACATACCCCTACTGAATAACTCACTATAGCAAACGGACTGTCCAAAGTCAACGTCAACGACTTACATAAGCAACTTGACAGCACTATTGAGAACACCTAGTCTTACGGAGAATGATTCTTGATAAAAGTCACCCAGCACAGTTCGACGCAGATGAGCAACGCTTTCGTCATCTGACCGTCAAGGCGCATGAAGCGGGTTTCCGCCTCACTCCGCAACGTCGTGCTGTCTTGCGGGCGCTTGTGTTCAGTGATAAGCACCCTGGCGCTGAGGAGCTATTCCTGCAGGTAAAGGGTGAATACCCAGACCTCAGCCTCGCCACGGTCTACAAATGCTTGGACATGCTTAAGGCCATGGGAGAAGTGCTCCAACTTGAATTCAGGGACGGGAGCAGCCGGTTTGACGGACGCCGCCCCGCATCCCACGCTCACGTCATCTGCACCCGCTGTGGCGCTATTGAGGACGCCACCGCTGATCCATTTACATGGTGCTCTGATGACGTTTCTATAGAGACTGGTTACCGGTTGGAACGTTACCGGTTTGATCTGTACGGGCTGTGCCCAGACTGCCAGGCGCAAGCAACCAGACAACAGTAGGATTGCAGATTTATTGCAAAAGGCATAAAACGACAGACACACAAGGCGCAATCGCAATTATAAAGTTTAGGAAAGGGAGGAACACATGCCTGGATTGAAGGGAACAAAAAGTGAAGAGAATCTGAAGGGCGCATTTGCTGGCGAGTCACAGGCCAACCGACGGTACCTGTACTTTGCGCGGCGCGCGGACATTGAGGGCTACCCCGATGTGGGAGGCCTTTTCCGCGACATCTCTGAGGCGGAGACAGGCCACGCCTTCGGCCACCTGGGCTTCCTGCGAGAGACGGGTGACCCTGCTACCGGCGTGCCGATTGGCAACACAGACGCCAACCTCAAGGCGGCCGTTGAAGGCGAGACCTACGAGTACAGCGAGATGTACCCTGGCTTTGCCAAGACCGCCCGTGAAGAGGGGTTTGAGGAGCTTGCTGAGTGGTTTGAGACCCTAGCCCGTGCCGAGCGTTCCCACGCCGGCCGGTTCACCAAGGGCCTCGAGACCCTGGACGACTAGCAACCGAGACTGCTCATTGAGCGTGACGAGTTGGTGCCCTCCGGCAGTCCGCTGCCGGGGGGCATTTCGCAAAAACAGGTATTTATTAGCTAATTAAGCCCCCTAATGGGTGGGCCGTGGACTGATAGACGGACGTAAGGAGAACAGCCAGATGGTGCACCAGCCCAAACAACCGCCCGCATACAATCCTCATGATGAACGTTATTGGGATGGTGATGACGTCCTGGCTGAGGAACAGCGGCAGTTTGAAATCTGCCATGGTTGCCGTCTCTGCTTCAATCTCTGTCCATCCTTCCTTGCGCTCTTTGATCTGACTGACAAGGTTGACGGAGACCTTTCCAAGGTGGGCAACGCAGACCTTCGGCCCGTGGAAGACCTCTGCTACCAGTGTAAAATGTGCTATTCCGTCTGTCCGTACACCCCACCGCATGAGTTTCTGATGGATGTGCCCCGCCTCCTGATGCGCAACAAATTTGTGCAAACAAAGGAGGAGGGGGTCAAACTCAAGGACCGTATATTGGGCGATCAAGACTTGCTGGGCAAGGTGAGCAGCAAAGCTGCGCAGCTAGTCAACCTGGCCAACAGCATGACCCCCAACCGCCTGATCATGGAGAAGGTGTTGGGGGTCCACCGGAACGCCACCCTCCCCAAGTACCACGGGGAGACCTTTGCCGCATGGTTCAAGAAGCGCTATGGCGCGGCCATGAAGCCCTCTGCTGAACCTGTGGGCAAGGTGGCCTTTTTCCACACCTGTACCATCAATTACAACGACCCTGAAGTGGGCAAGGCGTGCATCCAGGTACTTGAGAAGAACAACATTGAGGTGGTGGTCCCTGAGCAGGAGTGCTGCGGCATGCCCTTTGTGGACGGCGGTGATTACACTCATAGCACCAAGAAAATGGAGAGCAACCTTGCTAGCCTGATCAAATGGGTGGACGAAGGCTATGACATAGTCGCACCCAGCCCCACGTGCTCGCTGATGCTCCGGGACGAGTACCCAGCCAACAGCGGCGAATCGGAAGTGGCCAAACGGATTGCTGAACACACCTTTGAGTTCGGCCACTATCTATGGAAGCTCAACCGTGCAAAGACGCTTAACAAGGAATTCACCAAGAGCCTGGGCACAATCAACTTTCATGTGGCCTGTCACACCAGGGCTCAGTCCATCGGCAGCCCGTCAGCCCACGTCCTAGAGCAAGTGCCGGACACCACCGTCAAGGCCATTGAGCAATGCTCGGGCCATGACGGGTCCTGGGGCGTCAGCAAGGATTACCATGAGCTTTCGTTGAAGGTGGGGCAGAAGCTGTTCAACAACCTCCAGCAGGGTGAGCCGTCACTGCTGGTCACGGACTGTCCTCAGTCCGCCATGCAGATCAACCACGCCATGGGCGTCAAGCCGGTGCATACCGCAGTGGCACTCAGAGACGCTTACGGACTGCCCAATGCATAGGCGCACTATCTTTATCCACGAGAAACCATGCGTAAGCTAAATAGAGATGACATTGTTGATATCGCCGCCTATGAACGTGAGCGTTCGGAGTTCCGAAGTCATGTGATTGACGTTAAGAAGCGCAGGCGTGTGGAGGTTGGGGAGCAGGTAACCCTGGTCTTTGAAAACCTGGATACCATGCGGTTCCAAATCCAGGAAATAATGCGCGCGGAGCGTATCGTTGTAGATGAACGCATCCAACAAGAGTTGGACATCTACAATGAATTGCTGCCGGACCCCGGTCAGCTTACGGCCACCTTGTTCATTGAGGTCTCAGAGCAGGCCCGGGTCAAGGAGGTCTTAGACCAGATGTGGGGTCTGGACCAGACTGGCACCACCTACTTCCAGATAGGGAATGGTGACCGAGTGATGGGCCTGTATGAAGGCGGCCACAGCCATGAATCCAAGATTAGCGCCGTTCATTACGTCACCTTCTCGTTCACTGAGGTCCAAGTGCAGGCGTTTGTTGACGGCGCGGAGCCGGTGCGGC
>JAQBVZ010000058.1 GCA_027625205.1 Chloroflexota bacterium | reverse complement strand
GAGAATAATTCAGTATTAGACCATCATAAGGCTAGAATAATCCAGGGCGCAGACTTGCATCCAGTGTGTTGGCCTTGAGGTGGAGAGTGCCCCCAGTGGCGCTTCGCCAGAGCCTTATACTTGGAAACAGTTCCGACAACGGGACAAAGATTTAGTTGATGGAGGATCCGATGCCACGGAACCCAACATGGTCAGTCGACGAACTGGTACTTGCCCTCGATTGTTACTTGAAGATCGGTCTTCCTTCAAACCATGACGCACCAGAGGTCGTTTAACTCAGCGAGGACCTTCGTCGACTCCAAGCGTTCACCGATGTGGGTGATCTAAAACGCTACCGCAATTTGAATGGGGTCTATCTCAAACTAGCAAATTTCCGGTTCATCGATCCGAACTCAACGAGAGCCGGTATGTCACACGGCGGTAATCGGGACCAAGAAGTCTGGGATAGATATGCCTTAGACCCGCCAGCCTTAGGGAAAAGAGCAAACGCGATTCGCGAACTGGCCCATAAAAGTTCGACATCACGGATGGATCCTGCGGTCGTTGACGAAGACTGGGAGGCCCAAGAGGGCCGCGTCTTGACCTCGGAGCATAACCGTCGAGAGAGGAGCAGACCTCTCGTTAAGAAAAAAAAGGAAGTAGCAAAATTGAAAGGTGCTTTCCTTTGCGAAGCATGTGGCTTCGACCCTGCGGCTGTGTATCCGAATTTGGGTGATAGCGCCATCGAGTGCCATCACCGCATTCCTTTGGCTACTTTGCATGAATCCGCCCGGACACGGTTGGCCGACCTCGCCCTTGTGTGTGCGAACTGTCACCGGATGCTTCATGGACCACCCGTTAGGACTATTGAGGAACTGAGGTCTGCTCTCCGTTTGAGTTAGAGGATTAACTCGACAACTCCCGTCGCTCTGCGAACAGCGGGAAAACAATCGGCTTGGGTCTGATATCGAACTTGGGGGACCCTTGCCCAAATGCACTCACTCGGTGAATGCGCACCGGTAACAAGGCGACCCGAGCGTAGCCTTGGCGAATTCGCGCGCACATGGAGGGGATAATGGAATGGTCTACCTTGCGGACCCGAAGTCACCGGTACGCGGGAGAGGTTGGCATACTTCGTTCCCCTCCCGATGGTGCTGGGATGCGCCGCCTCAAGCCGGAGGAGTATGAGACGCCTGTCCAGGAGACGGACCTGGCACGCCTCTACGAGGTAGGTGACCTCACGGATGAGGAGTGGGAGCAGGTCAAGGAGTTCGCGCGTTACGTCCGCAGTAGGCGGGGCTAGGCCATGATTAAGGTTGATAACGAAATTTCCCTCCACCCAGCGACTCTCTCCGATGCCGATGAGATGTACGCCTTGGTTGACGCCAACCGAAAACACCTTGGCCGGTGGCTGCCGTGGGTGGAAAGCCTGCGCTCCGTGGGAGACGAGCGTCGCTGGCTGCGGCAACGTGCTGGCATGGACGCCTCCTCCGACGAAGAGGCGTGGCTCATCCGCTATCAGGGTGCGACGGTTGGGGCCATTGGCCTGATCTACGACGCGCCCAACAACGGGGCGGAGGTTGGCTACTGGCTCACGGAGGCGACGCAAGGCCACGGTATCGTCACTCGCTCGTGCCGCACGCTGCTGGGGTACGCCTTCATGGTGCGGAGCGTGCATCGCTTGCAACTGCGGGCCGCCAGTGAAAACGTCCGCAGCGTGGCTGTGGCGGAACGCTTGGGGTTCACGTTTGAAGGCGTCCAGCGGGAAGCGCTCTACACTGCCAAGGGCTACCAGGACGCCAAGGTCTACTCCATGCTGGTCTCAGAGTGGGAGCAGCGCACGGACTAGCACGGGCTAGATAGAGAAGAGGTGCATATGCTTACCGTTTTCGGCTCCATTGCCGTCGCCATAATGATGCTCGCTTACTGGTTTGAGTCGCGCTCCAAGTGGATGGTCCTCCTCTTTGCCGTCGCCTCTGCCGCAACGTCGGTGTACAGTTGGCTGGTAGAGGCCTACCCCGTCACGGTTATTGAGGCTATATGGGCGGTGGTGGCCATCCAGCGTTTCTTCCGCCGTCACCGGGCGGAGGCCGTTGCCTGACAACGCCCCCTGGCATCTCCAACCCCTGGGCCGCACAATGCAATTCCCTGACATATGCCGGACCGGAGGGATGCCGTCATGATTGGCCGACAAGCCGCCGATGAGCTCTCGCGCACCTTGGAGTTAACGCTGCCTGTGGACCTGCGGCCCGTCATAAGCCACCTGGGGCTGGAGGTGGTCCACTGGCCCTTTGCGGGTCGTTTGCGAGAGGTTATTTTCGACGGCGTGATAGGCGTGGACATGCGTCTGCCCAAGCCGTGGGTGCGATGGCTGGTTGCGCATGCCGTGGGCCATCACCTGCTGCACACCGGCGCGTGCTTTTACTTGGACTCGTGGCGGTGGGTGAGTCGCGTGAAGGCGGAGCGACAGGCTGAGGAGTTTGCGGCCGCATTGCTGACGCCGGCAGTCCCGATGGACGGCGTGTCCCCTGAACGTGCCGCACGACGCCTTGGGGTGCCTGTGTCTAAGCTACCTGGGGCGTGGACACGCGGCGTATGATGGCATCACGTAAGGACGGCACGGAGGCACCAGACTATGAGCACGACAACAGGCGTGGCAATAGGAGGTTCTTTTCCTGAGGTAACGCTACCCACCTTGGATGGTGAGGCCGTCAGCCTGTCGCAGTTTCGCGGCAAGCGACTGGTTGTCTTCATGTGGGGCTCATGGTGAGTGTGCCGAGAGCAACTGCCCGTGTGGCAGGAGTTGCAGCAGCGCTACGGCGGTGAGAACATCCAGATAGTGGCGGTTGCTGTCGATGCCCAGGGCGCGGAGCTACCGAGGCCCTACGTGGAGCAGGCGGGCGTCACCTTCGTCGTGCTTTTGGACGCCGACAACGTGCTGTGCCGCATGCTGGGCGCCAAGGCCATCCCCAACGGTCTGTTCATTGACGAACAAGGCGTGCTGCAATACCAGAAATTAGGACGATTTGACGTCCGCGAGGCTGAGTATCGTACGATGGCGGAACAGTGGTTTGGCGAGGCCCAGACGACCGCCGCACCTGACGAACCCTCCGCTCTGGAAGGGCGGGCGCTGGAGTTGTACGACCAAGGATTGAAGCTCTATCGGGAGGGTCGCGTTGATGAGGGCATGGCGTTGTGGCGTGAGGCGTCAGACCTGGACCAGCGCAACTACATCATCCACAAACAGCTCTGGGCGGTTGAGAACCCGGAGAAGTTCTACGACGGCCCGGTGGACTTTGACTGGCAGCGGGAACAGCTTAAAGAGGGCCGCTAGGCGTTGGCTTAGTTGGCCCGGTTGCCGAAGACGGTCTCCGATTGCACCATAATCACGGTGCGGCGCTCCTCCCGCATGACACGGTCGTACTCGTCCCAATTGTCGTGGCTGCCACCAGCGGTGGTGAACACCTCACGCAGCATTACACGCAACGTCTCGGGGTCGGTGTCGTCCCAGTCGTGGATGGCCGCCGTGCCACTTACTACCGCATAGCCTGACCAGTCAGGCTTCACTACCAGCACGCTGCATCGTGGGTCACGACGGAGGTTGGCCAGCTTGGCCGTGTCGCCTCTCACCACAAAGGCCACCGTATCCTTATACGGCCCGCAGACCAGGATGCTCATCTGTGCCGAGCACGATTTTCTGAAGGTGGTGACCACGCCCCGGTGCTGTTGTTGCAGAAACGGGACAACGTCGGCGAATTCCATGGGTGTCTCCTAGTCAAACTCGATTGGGTATCATGGTAGCAGGCATGGGCGTAACGGCAACGCTCGGATATGGGTTGCCCACGCGGCGGCGTTGATTGGTGATTGATGGATGACCTGCAAACGGCATTGTTCCTGGGCATTCTCCAGGGCTTGGTTGAGTGGCTCCCCGTAAGCTCTGAAGGGGTGGTGGCCGCCGCTTATGGCCTTCTGCTAGATAGGCCTCTGGATGAGGCGGTGGCCTATGCGCTATGGCTACACCTTGGCACGTCAATAGCCGCACTGGTGGCCTTCCGTGGCGACGTTCTCCAGGTGGTACGGGAGCTTCCAACCCTGCTCCGCGCGCCGTCGCCGTTTTTCAGGTTCCTGTTTACTGCCACGTTGGTGAGCGCCGTGACGGGCCTACCCTTGTTGCTTCTGCTGGGTGAGGTCTCCACCTTGTTGGGCAACGCCGCTATGTTGCTGGTGGGTGTCTTGATGTTGGTGACGGGCGTTGTGCTGCTGCGTCGACCCCTTGGCGGCACCCGTGGCGACAGCGACCTCACCACCGTTGACGGCATCCTTACGGGCGTTGTCCAGGGACTCGCGGCCCTGCCGGGCCTGAGCCGTTCTGGGTTGACCGTTGCCATGTTGCTGGGACGTCGCGTAGACCGGACGCAAGCCTTACGGCTGAGCTTCCTGTTGAGCATACCAGCCAGCTTAGGCGTGTCGTTAATCGCAGGTCTGGACGAAGGCGTTGATCTGTCGGTGAACGCGTTTGTGGGCGTGGTTGCGGCGGGAGTCGTTGGCCTTGTCACCATCAAGGCGCTCATGGCGGTCGCTCAGAGAGTGAACTTTGGGGTCTTCGTGCTCACGCTGGGCGCGCTGGTTATCGCTGGAACGCTGTGGGTGATGCTGGCGAGCTAGGCTCGCTCGCTGTGCTGAGGCTCTCACCGAAGCGTTAGCCTATGGTGGTGTGATTAAGCTTGCGTTGTTTTTACCCACCACCCACCCCGGAATGTTATTGAGATAAAGGGGGGGTACCCCCTTCAACCCCCACCAGAAGGGAGGCCCCTCTAGACACCCCCGGAATACGAAGGTGCCATTCCGTGTGTTATGGCTTCCGCTCGTCTTGGGATGAGCGAGCCTAACCCACCAACCTCGCCTCGCCCAACCGCGTGTACTCGGCCCCGGTGGACTTGAGGGTGCTCTGCATCAGGCTCATGCTCCGTACCTCGAACTCCGGTGGCTCGACTTCCCATAGCGTTGCCAACGTTTCCATCAGCTGAGTGCGTTCCACTGAGGTCAGCCGGTCTCTGACGCGGGCGAGTGTCAGATGCGGCTGAAACGCTCGCTCCTCAGTCGTAAAGCCGATGTCCGTCAACGCCCGTTCGACACGGCGTTGCAACGACGTCAGCGATGCGATGTCGCCATCCAATCCAACCCAGACGACGCGCGGATTGTTGGCGTTGGGGAACACGCCGCCGTTTGCAAGGCGCAGCGTGAACCTTGAAAGCCCGCTTGCTGCTGATTCCAACGCCGCTTGTAGATCACGTACCTGCGACGCCTCAACGTTTCCCAGGAATTTCAGCGTCAGGTGTATGCCCTCGGTTGCCACCCATCGGAGCCCGTCAACGTTTTTTCGTTTGAGCTTGTCGATGGCGACGCCAAGGGCATGCCGCGCCTCCTCCGGGAGTTCAGCCGCTACAAAGAGCCGTAGTGTCTTTTGCTCAGTCATGGCGCTGTTTGACCTGGTCCCGGAACTTGCCAAGTTGACGGTACCAGCCAGCGATGACATCCAGGGAGAAGGCGGCGTTGGCCGGGCTTGGGTTGGGCGTGACGAATACCCTGCTCCCGCCAATGATGCGCGCTTGCGCGCCTAGTTCAGCCTCTGGTTTCACGCCCAGTGCGTGGCGAAGGTAGTTCTTGTACCCGGTAAGGCCGTTGAAACAGACCACCAGTGGCTGGCAGATGAGCAGCCGGGCCGACACCTTAAACGAAGAAGCTGAAGACTTATTGCGGAACCCCAGGCTCCTTGACG